>NZ_JAWOBM010000071.1:0-78607 GCF_046498025.1 Halorubrum sp. | reverse complement strand
TCGGGCTCGACGAGGAACGCGTCGTGGCCGTGGTCGGAGTCGATCACGTGGTGGGCGACGGGGACGTCGCGGTCGCGGAAGGCGGTCGCCAGCGACGCGGACTGCTCGACGGTGAAGTGCCAGTCGGCGGTGAAGCTCAGCAGGAGCGCCTCGCCCTCGAACGCCGCCACGGCGTCGGCGTCGGTGCCGTGGCCGGCGGCGAGGTCGTACTCGTCCATGGCGCGCGTGAGGTAGAGGTAGCTGTTGGCGTCGAAGCGCTCGCTGAACCCCTCGGCCTGGTAGTCGAGGTACGACTCCACCTCCCGGTACGGGAAGAAGGCCGCCGTCGGCTCCGGCGGCAGCCCGAGGTCGCCCTCCTCGCGGGTCAGCGAGTCGCGGCCGGCGGAGCGCCGACCGAACTTCCGCTCCATCGACGCCTTCGAGAGGTACATGATGTGGCCGATCTGGCGGGCCAGCGCGAGCCCCTCGTCGGGCGAGGGCCGGCCCTCGCCGTAGTAGTCGCCCCCGTTCCAGTTCGGGTCCGCGCGGATCGCGCGGCGGGCGACCGCGTCGAGCGCGAGGCACTGCGCGTCGAGCCGTCCGGCGGCCGCGATGGCGACGATCCGGTCGACGTCGTCCGGGTAGCGCTTCGCCCACTCCAAGACGTTCATACCGCCGACGCTCCCGCCGACGACGGCGCGCAGTCGCCCCACGCCGAGGTGGTCGAGCAGGCGGCGCTGGGCGCGGGCCCAGTCCTCGACCTGCACCGGCGGGAAGGCGGTCCCCCACCGGTCGTGGTCCGGCTCGTCGGGGAGGTCGAGGTCGGCGGGGCGCTCGCTCGTCGGCCCGGTCGTGCCGTAACAGGAGCCGGGGACGTTCGCGCAGACGACGAAGTACTCGGTCGTGTCGATCGCCTTCCCCGGCCCGACGATGTCGTCCCACCAGGCGCGCGCCTGCCCGGCCTGCCCGGCGTCCCGCTCCGGCGAGGGCGAGCGCGCGACGTTCTGGCTCCCGGTGAGCGCGTGACAGACCAACACGACGTTGTCGCCGTCGAACTCGCCGTGCGTCTCGTAGGCGACCTCGAGGTCGGGGACCGACTGGCCGCACTCGAAGACGAACTCGCCGAGCGAGGCGACCCCCTCGTCGGAGGGCGTCGTGCTCATCGGTCCTCACCCTCGGCGGCGCGCTCGCCCGCCGCCAGCCCGCGGTCGAGGTCGGCGATCACGTCGTCCGGGTCCTCGATCCCGACGGAGAGCCGGAGCATGTCGGGGAAGACGCCAGCGAGCCGCTGTTGGGTCTCGTCCATCTGCGCGTGCGTGGTGGAGGCCGGGTGGATGACGAGCGTCTTCGCGTCCCCGATGTTGGCGAGGAAGCTCGTCAGCTCGACGGACTCACACAGGGTCTTGGCGGCCTCGTAGCCGCCGTCGACGCCGAAGGTGACCATGCCGCCGAAGCCGTCGAGGTACGCGGCGGCGTTGTCGTGGCTCTGATGGTCCTCGAAGCCGGGGTACGCCACCCAGTCGATCCGGTCGTCGTCCCGGAGGAACTCGGCGACGGTCCGCGCGTTCTCGCAGTGCCGCTCCATCCGGAGGGGGAGCGTGTTGAGTCCCTGGATCGTCTGCCACGCGTCGAAGGGGGACTGCTGGCCCCCGGTCGGGCGCACGCCGCGCTGACGGGCGACGTTGGCGAAGGCGGCGTCGCCGAACTGCTCGACGAAGTCGATCGGGTAGGCGGGGGACTGGCCGTCGAGTTCGTCGTAGTCGGCGTCGGGGTGGTCCCACGGGAACTGCCCGCCGTCGACAACGATCCCGCCGACCGTCGTCCCGTTGCCCGTGATCCACTTCGTCGTCGACTCCCAGACGACGTCCGCGCCGTGTTCGAACGGGCGACAGAGGTACGGGCTCGCGAACGTGTTGTCGACGACCAGCGGGACCGCGTTCTCGTGGGCGATCTCGGCGAGTCGCTCGAAGTCGGGCGTGACGAGCGAGGGGTTCGCGATCGTCTCCACGTGGACGAAGGCGGTGTCCTCGTCGATCGCGTTCTCGTACGCCTCGCAGTCGAGCGTGTCGACGAGCCGGGTCTCGATCCCGCGGCGGTTCGCGATACTGGTGAGGTACGCCGCCGTGCCGCCGTACATCTCGGAGCTGGCGACGACGTTGTCGCCCGCGCTCGCGAGCACGGTCGTGATCGCGTCGAAGGCGGCCATCCCCGAGCCGGTCGCGACGGCGTCAGACCCGCCCGAGAGGTCGGCGAGCCGGTCTTCCAAGACGGCCACGGTCGGGTTGGAGAGCCGGGAGTAGATGTGGCCCTCCGCCCGGAGCGCGTACAGCTCCGCCGCCGCGTCCGCGTCGTCGAAGACGAACGAGGTCGTCTGGTGGATCGGGGTCGCCCGCGACCCGGTCGCCGGATCGACCTCGGCGCCGGCGTGGAGGCTCCGGGTGTTGAACCCACGTGTCATGTGTGTAGTGCATATATCTCAAAATATCTATAACCGTCAGTTACGGCAAGTGATGCCTCGGCTTGGTGGGGTGGAGGCGCGGCGGCGATGGAGTCGACCACAGGGACCGCGTCGCGGTCGCGTGCCGCGGCCCCCGCGAAGCGTGAGTTTATCCCCGATCGCGAGCCAACGAGGGGTAATGGCAGTCGCCGACTCACCCGTACCGGACCTCGCCGGGCGCGCGAGCGCCTGCGCCGACCGCCTCCGCGCCGCCGACCGGGTGTTGCTCGCCTCCCACATCGACGCCGACGGGCTGACGAGCGCCGCGATCGCGTCGTCGGCGCTCGCGCGCGCCGGGATCGACCACGAGGTCGTCTTCGAGAAACAGCTGGACGCCGACTCGATCGCGGGGATCGCCGCCCGCGAGTTCGACGTGGTGCTGTTCACCGACTTCGGCTCCGGCCAGCTCAACGTGATCGCCGACCACGAGGCGCGCGGCGCGTTCGTCCCCGTGATCGCGGACCACCACCGGCCGGCCGACCGCGACACCCGCTTCCACC
Organism: Halorubrum sp.; assembly: GCF_046498025.1. Classification (NCBI taxonomy): domain Archaea; kingdom Methanobacteriati; phylum Methanobacteriota; class Halobacteria; order Halobacteriales; family Haloferacaceae; genus Halorubrum; species Halorubrum sp. The sequence continues at coordinate 75,631 of NZ_JAWOBM010000071.1, read as the reverse complement.
TCAACCCCCTGCTCGAAGGGATCGACGGCGCGAGCGAGCTGTCGGGCGCGGGCGCCAGCTACGTGCTCGCCCGAGCGCTGGAGGGCCCGGACGGCGACAACCGCGACCTCGCCGCCCTCGCGGTCGTCGGCGCGGTCGGCGACATGCAGGACTCCGACGGCGGGCTCGTCGGCGCCAACGAGGCGATCGTCGCCGACGGCGTCGACGCCGGGGTGATCGAGACGCGAACCGATCTCGACCTGTACGGGAGACAGACGCGACCGCTGCCGAAGCTGCTCGAGTACGCCTCCGACGTGTCGATCCCCGGCGTCTCGAACGACGAGGCGGGAGCGATCGCCTTCCTGACCGACCTCGATATCGACGTGAAACGAGACGGCGAGTGGCGCCGCTGGGTCGACCTCGACGGAGCGGAGCGGCAGACGCTCGCGTCCGCGCTGATGCGTCGCGCCGTCGCCTCCGGGGTTCCCGCGGACCGAATCGAGGCCCTCGTCGGCACCTCCTACACGCTCGTCGACGAGGAGCCCGGCACGGAGCTGCGGGACGTCAGCGAGTTCTCCACCCTGCTCAACGCCACCGCCCGGTACGAGCGCGCCGACGTCGGCCTGACGGTGTGTCTCGGCGATCGCGGCGACGCGCTCGCCGAGGCGCGCCGGCTGCTCCGAACGCACCGACGGAACCTCTCTGAGGGGCTCCAGTGGGTGAAGACGGAGGGCGTCACCGACGAGGAGCACCTGCAGTGGTTCGACGCCGGCTCGCGGATCCGCGAGACGATCGTCGGGATCATCGCCGGCATGGCGATCGGCTCCCCGGCGGTCGACCGCTCGAAGCCCGTGATCGCGTTCGCGGAGGAGAGCGCCGAGGAGCTGAAGGTGTCCTCGCGGGGGTCACACGCCCTCGTGCGACGCGGGCTCGACCTCTCGGCGGTGATGCGCGAGGCGAGTCGGGCGGTCGGCGGCGACGGCGGCGGGCACGACGTCGCCGCGGGCGCGACGATCCCGATCGGCGAGCGCGACGCGTTCCTCGCGGAGGCCGATCAGCTGGTCGGCGAGCAGCTCTCGTGAGAGAACGGACGGGTCAGCCGACCGTCCGGCGGACCCAGCCGGAGGCCCCGGACGGCGACGGGTCCGCCGTCGTCTCGGTCTGTCGGGTCCCCTCGCCGTCGACCGCGCGGACGACCACCTCGTGGCTGCCGTCGGGGTCGAAGACGTGCCGCCACTGTCGCCAGACGTCCGCGTCGGGGAGGGGGTCGGAGAGCGCCGCGTCGGTCCACGAGTCGCCGCCGTCTGTCGAGACCTCGACCCGCTCGATGCCCCGCGTCCCGGCGTAGGCGTGCCCGGCCAGCTCGATCCGACCGTCGTCGCGCTCGGTGACCCCCTCGTCCCAGAGCTTGGCGACCGTCTTCACCTCGCCGGTCCCCTCCCAGCCGCGCTCCTCCCAGTACCCGTCCTCCGCGACGGTCAGCAGCTCGATCTCCGAGAGCCACTTCACGTTCGTCTCGCCCCAGTGGCCCGGGATCAGCACCCGAACTGGGTGGCCGTGGCTCGGGGGGAGCTCCTTCCCGTTCATCCCCCACACGAGGAAGCCGTCGGCGAGCACGTCGACCGGGAACTGGACGTAGTACCCGTCCTCGCCCCGCAACATCGCGCAGTTACACTCGCCCTCGGGGTCGACCGACTCGAGCAGGGGGCGGATCGGCGTCCCCGTCCAGACGGCGTTGTCCAGCTTACGGCCGTTCAGCCGCTCACCGACGCATCTGAGCGTTACCGCGCGGTGCTCGACGGGCCGGTCGATCAGCTCGTCGTAGGTCACCGTCCGCTCGGACCCGGTCTCCCCCGTGAACGTCAGCGACCACTCGGACGCGGTCACCGCCGGATCGAACTCGGCGATGTCGACGTTGTAGAACGCGCCGATCGGGCTCACCATGCCGAGGAGGTCCTCGCTTTCGACCGCCAGCGAGGCCGACTCGAGCTCCCGGAGTCGCGCGGACGCGCCCTCGGACCGCGGGGCGTCGGCGAGCGGCTCGTCGTCCGACGCGGGCAACCGCCGGGCGACGACCGTCGCGACGACGAACCCGAGCGCCCCCACGACGAACCCGAGCGTCCGGCGGCGTACCGCGTCGACGGCCCCCGTCGAATCGCCCTCGAGCGAGGAGCCGGGTTCAGACCGCGAGTCGGTCGACTGCGGCGGGACCCCGCCCGCGGCGACGACCACCGCCGGGGGGAGCGCCGCGCCGACGGCCTGCGCGGGGTCGCCGGTCAGGCCGGCGGCGAGCAGCCACGACCCGACGCCGGTCGCTGCGGCACCGGCCAGCGACCGGTCGACGCGCGCGGAGAGTCGGAGGCCGGCGAACGCGACCAGTCCGAACACTCCGATCACGGCCGCGAACGCCAGGGCGATGTGGATCAGGTGTCCCGCGTCGCCGAGGGTCTCGATCGCGACGGTCACGATCGGCCCGGGCGTCAGGTTGACGACGGCCTGGTCGACGGGCCGGACGACGAACGCGGGCGACCACCCCGTGACGAGGTATGACCCAGCGACCGCGACGGCGCCGGCCGCCGCCGCGAGCAGCGCGTTTCGTCGCTCGGTAACGTTGATCACACGCTACGTCGGGGGCACAGACACTTGAACTGCGTCCTCGGCGGCCGAACAGGCGGAAACGTCGGAGTCGAATGCGACGTGATCCCCGGTAAGCGAGATGACAGCGACGCAACGCGAGCGGCGCTGCGTCAGGCCTCACCGAGGTCCCGGAACATCGCGCGGTAGTCGTCGGAGGAGAGCGACTCGCCGAGGTCGTCGATATCGGCGTCGAGGGACTCCAGCCGCTCGACGAGCTCGGCGTACGCCTCGTTGCCCTGACGCTGGGCGGCCGGCTTCTGGGAGCTGAGCACCGCGCGCTTGCTCGCTAGGGCCGCCGCTTCTTGAACGAGGTCGTCGTACTCGCTGCGGGTGAGGAGGGTTTCGATCGCCGTCAGCAGCTTCGAGCGGCTGACGGGCTTGGTGAGGTACAGGTCGAACCCCATGTCGATGATGTCGAAGTCGGGCTCGACGGCGGTGACCATCGCGACCCGGCAGCCGTGGCTGGCCTCGCGGATGTGTTCGAGCACGTCGTCACCGCTCCCGTCGGGGAGGCGGCGGTCGAGGAGGACCACGTCGACGGTCTGATCGACTCGGTCGACCGCCTCGGCCGCGGTCTCGGCGAGGTCGACATCGTATCGGGTTTCGAGGAAGCCGGCGTACAGCGCGGCGATGTCGGGTTCGTCCTCGACGATGAGGACCGAGTGGTCGCTCACCGCCAATCACCGCCGAGGTCGACGGGGAACGCTTCGCCGGGCATATACGAACGGGCGTTGTGTCGAGAAATAAAGCTGTCGCCGTCGTGTGGCCGGTCGCGTCGGATCGTCTTTTATATACACCCGTCGCCAATAGTGAGCCGAATGTCAGAACTCGTCTCCACCGGGGTCGAGGGGCTCGACTCGATCCTCGCCGGCGGCATTACGGAGCGGTCGACGGTGCTCGTCTCCGGGAACCCCGGCACCGGCAAGAGTATCTTCGGTATCCAGTACCTCTATCACGGCGTTACGGACCACGACGAGCGCGGCGTGTACGTCTCGTTCGAGGAGGACGAGGCGGACATCCGCGGCGCCGCGGAGTCGATCGGCCTCGACGGATTCGACGACTTCGTCGACGACGGCGATATCGTGATCCTGGACAAGCGCGAGATGCTCCGAGAGACCGACTTCTCGACGGCGGTCGACCGGCTGCTCGATACAATCGAAGACGGCGAGTTCGATCGACTGGTGCTCGACTCGCTGTCGATGTTCCAGCTCTTTTTCGACGCCGAACAGGAGAAGCGGACGTACCTCCTGAAGTTCTCGGACATCCTCAAGGCGAACGGACTGACCTCGCTGCTCATCAACGAGCAGGGTGCCGTGTTCCCGGACACCGAGGTCGGGCTGGAGAACTTCCTCACGGACGGCAACATCTACTTCATCCAGACCCCGACGGATTCGGGCGTCAACCGGTACGTCTGGGTGGCGAAGATGCGGAAACAGGACATCGACACCGACATCTTCCCGATGGAAATCGGCGAAGGCGGGATCACCGTTCACGAGCGGGCCGGCGGGTTCTCGATGATGGGTCGCTCCGAGGAGCCGTCGTTCTGAGCGGATCGGCGCCGGTCGGGAGCGGCGTCGCGGAGAGAACGAGAGACGCCGGCAGGGAGACGAGGGGTCCGCGGGGGACTACTGGCTCGACGAGAGGTCGCGCCACACGTCGTCGAGCCGGTTTTTCACCGCGGAGCGGTCCTCGACCTCGACCGTGAGCCCGTCGCGAAAGTCGACTTCCACGCCGTCGACCTTCCGGCGGTACACCTTTACCCGGCGATGCTCGTCCGAGAGCGGCCGGTCGTGGAGCTCGAGCAGGTCGGCCTCCTCGAGCTCGTTGATCCGACGGTAACACGTCGCGATAGGCACGTCGAGCTCGTCGCTCAGGTCCTGCGCGGACATCGCCTCACCGGTCGCCGTCAGGATGTCCGTGTTGTACTTGTTGCCGAGCACCGTTATCAGGTCGTCCCCCACCATTCACGTTATCGCTATTGATTTTTACACGTTAAAAGAATACCGGTGATTACGGGGACTTCGGACTCCGAGACGGGCGCGCGGCGCGGGTCGTCTCGGGAGACGCGGTATCGCAGCCGCGAGCTGGGTGTTATCGCCCGTGATAGCCGCCACGGTGGGTTTATGTGTCGACTCCGAGGACGGCGCGTATGGATCTCATCGAGGGGCTGTATCTCGTGACGACCACCGTGCTGGCGGGGTCGAGCGCGACGCTCGCCGCGTTCGCGGTCGCCGCGTACCGGTCGTCGGGCCGCACCGCGATGGCGTACCTGGCCGTCGGCTTCGGACTGGTCGTTTTCGCCGCCGTCGCGACGCCCGTCGCCGGCTTCCGGACGTCGTTCGCCAACCCGGAGGCGCTGCTGCTTATCAACACCGGGCTGCTGGCGGCGTCGATGGCGCTCGTCGCCGGGAGTCTCGCCGTCTACGAGCCGGGCACGCGAGAGTTCGTGATCCCCGAGTCCGAGCTCGCACGGCTTCAAGAGAGGTAGCGCCTCGCGACGCGCCACCGGCGAAAAGGAGCGGAATACGGCCTCGCTGTTCGCTCCGAAAGCGGACGCTATCGAACGGATCAAACGGGCGCCGAAGCCGGGCCGCTGCCGTGGCGGATCACGCGATATCTCCGACGGCGTTGCGAATCTCCAATTCGATAACTAGAATGAAAAATTGTTAATTCTTGCAGAAATTACTATTTTGGAAATAATTTGATAATCGCATGACTGCAAATTTTTATCAGTACAGATAATCTGCGCGGAGTCTTTATTAGTGAAATGGTACTTCGTAGCGATAACGCCCGCCGGGCAGGCCGGGGGCCCACGCAACACACAATGTTCGAAACCATACTGAACGAGGAAGAGCGCGGTCAGGTGGGGATCGGGACGCTCATCGTGTTCATCGCGATGGTGCTGGTGGCGGCGATCGCCGCCGGCGTCCTGATCAACACGGCCGGCTTCCTTCAGTCCCAGGCGGAGGCGACCGGTCAAGAGAGCACCGATCTCGTGTCGGAACGGATCGACGTGACGAGTGAAGTCGGCATCGTCGGAAACAACAGCTCGGGTGAGTTGGAGTCGATCAAGATTAGCGTCTCCGGCGCCGCCGGCGCTGATCAGATCGACCTCTCGGAATCGACCCTTCAGGCCGTCGGCCCGAACGGACAGGCAAATCTCGTCTTCACAGATACGAATGCTAGCGGAGGCGACACCATCGAGAATGCGAGCCAGCTCAACGCGAGCGAGTTCGCCGTTCAGGATTCGGACGGTGAGTTCGTTGACGGCGGTAATGCGGTGCTGGACGACGACACCGACTACACGATCGTCGTGAATCCCGGCGCGGAGCCGTTCGGTGATATGAGGAATGAGGATATCAACGACGATGCCGGTGACTACACCTACGCACACAACACCAGCGAGTTCGACGCGTTCGGCGAAGGACAGACTTCGTCGCTCGAGATCGTCTCGCCGTCGTCGGCGACGACCTCGGTCGAACTGAACGCGCCCGACCTCTTCACCGAGGACGGCGAAGCGGTCCGGCTCTGACGAGCCGCGAACAGCCCCCTAACCGTCCTCCCGGCGGATCCCTCCGCCCGGAACACATATTTTCTCGCGTGTCCACGGCTACGCCATGAGTGACCACGACGCACCGGCGGCCGATCCGGACGCCCCGCCGGCCGACCCCGACGACCTCGATTTCACCGACGACGAGAGCGTCGTCGAGATCGGGGAGGGTCGGTACGTCGTCGGGACGAACGGCCGCCCCAACGTCGGTCGGGCGCGGTCGGCCGGCCGGCCCGCCGACGAGTCCGGGTTCACCGCGGCGGACCCGGCGAGCCCCGCGGAGCGTCGGCCGCCGGGCACGGACCCGCGGGCGAACGCGGCCGGGCCGGGAGTCGCGGGGCAGGGCGCCCCCGAGGGCGGCCGCGGCGAGCGACCGTCGAGTGGCGACGGCGACGCCGGGGTCGACCGACAGGCCGTGAGCCGGTGGCTGGCGAGCTCGTTCGACGGCGACGGGTTCACCTACGGGATCGACGCGACGCTCCACGTCGACGGCGACACCACCCGCCAGCGGATGGTGTCGAACGACGTGACGGCGACGTTCGACTCGCTCGTGACGTGGTTCGCGTCCAACGCGGGGCCGAACTCGCCCACACCGGAGGCGCTCGGGCTCCTGCTCGTCGCGAGCGAGACGACGGTGGACGTCCCGCCGGTGGCGATAAAACGGTTCGCCGCGAGCCACGGACTCACGGCGAGCGACAGCATCGGCGACCTCGTCCGCGCCGCGGAGGAGGCGGACGGGTTTCGGATCGAGTAGCCGAGCGGAGCGTTACAAGAGGACGAGCAGCGCCGCGCCGAGGAGCACGAATATGGCGTACAGGCCCGCCATCACCTCGCGCTTCAGCGGACGTCCGAGGGGCTCCGCCGTCAGGCGGCGGACCGGTGGGAGGATCGCGATCCCGCCGAGTATCAGGAGGAAGGCGCCGATCTGCGGAACCAGCGTGAGCGCGACGACGGTCGTGCCGTACCCGGCGACGTAGCAGCCGCGCCGCCAGAGCTGCTGCCGGTCGGTGAGCTCCGCCGCCGGCGCGAAACCGGATTCGCCGCCGTCGCCACGAGCGGGGCCGTCGCCGACTCCGTCTCCGGTCGCGCCCGACTCGGTGGCCACCTGCCGGGCCTGTCGCTGCACGTACTCGTCGAACTCCTCGGCCGCCGGCTCGGTCTGAGGGGCGCCACAGTTGCTGCAGTAGCGGGCCTCGTCGTCGATCGACGACTCACACCGGGGACAGGTCTTCATCCTCATCGAAACCGGACCGCGGTCGGTCTTAACTCTTCGGGGCTCCGTCGGTGGAGCGATCGGGTCGCAGTCCGTCGATTTGCACCGAGTCGCGCCGCAGCTGCCGGCGCCGGTTCTCCGAGGCGATAATCGGGAGGGTACGCTTTAGTCGCTGAGATCCCGACCGTGTAGCAACCCACGGTGGGCCGTTCGCGCGGCGCGGGCCCGTTACGACGAAATCGACACCACGATGACCTCCAGAGTTCCACCGGGCGGCGCGAATCGGTCCGACCGGACGACGACCGCAGATCGTCACAGCGGGCGGGCGGACGCCCGCGAGGGACGCGGTCGGGGAGGTCCGGAGAACGGGGACGAGAACGGTCCGTCGCGCTCCCGCCTGTCGGCCCTTCGGGTCGTGCTGGTCGCCCTCGCGGTGTTCCTCTCGCTTTTCGGCGCCGCGGCCGCCGGTCCCGCCGCGGCGACGGTCGGGGGAGGGAACGAAGCGGCGCTCGACGCCGCGGACGCGGCGCCGGTCGACGACACCGAGATCTCCGCGGCGGTCGCGACCGACGGAACGGGAGGATCGGACGACGCCACCCGCCGAGAGATCGACGGGTCGTTCAGCAGGTCGACGTACACCGGGACGGCGGGGGAGCCGATTGCGATCAGGCACGCCGTCGACGCTCCCGGGGACGACACGGCGTACCTACTGGTCGGTGGCAACCGTCTCACCGACGACGGCGGAACGGTCGGCTTCGTCGACGTGCTTCGAGTGAGCGGCAAGACGACGACGGTCAACACGCGGCTCATCGGGACGAACGAGAGCGACGTTGACAGCTGTAGCGCGTCGAACGTGACCTGCGACCTCGAGTTCACGGACGAGGACGGCGACGTGGTCGCCGAGAACCTCTCGGAGCTCCGCGCGGAGTTCTCCGGCGCGACCGGTGCGGGCGGCCTCGCACGGCCCCTCGTCCCCGAGCGGTACCGGCTCGCGATCACCAACGGGACGTTCGTCGTCCGGGACTCCGGTGCGGTGGACCCGGTCGAGGTGGCCGCGGAGTCCGATCTCGTGCTCCGGGAACCGGCGTTCCACGACGGGATCGAGGCGTTCACGACCGCGGACGCCGACGTGATCGCCGACGGTGAGCGAGAGGAGACCGAGTCGCTCGGCGCCCTCAGGGAGAACGGGGTCGACCGCACGGCGGTGACGAAGGGCGACCGCGTCGTGCTCGGCTTCGAAGCGACCGGGATCTGGGGGGCCCTGTCGCACTTCGCCGAGGAACGGACGGGAGAGCCGCTCGAGGCCGGGACGACGGTCGACCACGGCGTCCTCGTCGACCTCCTCGAGGCCGATGAGGGCGTCTCGCTGCGGGTCCGGCAGACGAACCCCGGTCGGAACGAGCGCCGCACGGAACTCGACCTCGCGGACGCCGACCCGGAGGACGTCACCCTGTTTCTCGCGGAGGGGACCGAACTCGAACGCGGGGACAGCGACGTGGGACCGAGCCGGTTCTACCTCGCGATAGACACGAGCGACGGCGGCCCGTTCACCGACGGTCCCGACCCGGGCGATCAGTACTCGGTCGAGTTCGCCCTGGAGGGGACCGAGGGCGACCGGTACGCGTTCCGCGACGGTCACGAGCCTCCGGCGCCGTTCGACGCGGAATCGGCGACCGACGACGGGCTCTCACAGCAGTACCCGTACCACGGGACCGCAGACGGTCGGGTCAGCGCCGAGGCGTCGTTCAGCGTCCGGGAACGGTACCTCCGGTACGACGACGTCACCGACGACGGCACGCTCCTCGTCGAGGCCGACAACGGGACAATCGCCGGAACGACGTCGGTGCTGCCCAGGACGGATCTGTCGGCGACGATCGTTCGCGACACCGACGAGACGCCGAACCGGACCGAGTCCGAGCTGTCGATCGCCGACGGGAACTTCTCCGTCGACACCGGGCTCGCCGACGCGGCGTCCGGAACCAGGGCGAGCTATCGGCTCTACCGGGGGCAGTCGCTGCAGGAAAGCCGGGAGGTCCTCCTCGTCGAGAACGCCACGAACCCCGACCGGCTGCGGCTGGCGAACGGAACGACGACGAATCTGACGGTGACCCGCGACGAGTCGCTGGCGAACCTCTCTGCGACGGTGCGCAACGTCGGGCAGTTGCGGAATCGAGACCGACTGACGCTCGACGTCGACGACGGGGCGATCCTCAACGAGCGGCACGTCACCGTCGCGCCGGGGGCAAAGGAGAACGAGACGTTCGGAGGGGTCGACGCGGACGTGGAGCCGGGCGAGTACCCGTACACCCTCAGAATCGACGGAGACGAGGTGAACGGGACGCTGATCGTGGAGGCGGACCCTGCGGTGACGCGGGTCGACGAGAGCGACGCCGACACCCGGAACTCGACCGACGAGACGGAGGGAGACCACGCCGAAGACGAGTCGGACGCTCCCGACGGCAACGAGTCGTCACGAGACGATTCGGACGAGGAGGAGTCCCCCGAAGGCGTCGACGGTGGCGAGAAACCGGACGGAGAGAGTCCCGACGAGGTGCCGGGGACGCTCCTCCCGTTCGGGGTGGGAACGCGCGAAACGGTCGGCGGGACGGTCCTGGTCGGCGCGACGTACATCCTCGGCCACTGGATCTGATGGACACCCTCGGCCACTGGATCTGAGCGCGTCGCTCAGAGGCGCCTCAGCGACCGTCGTTTCGCCCGACTGCGGCGTCGGTTCTCAGCGCTGAGAACCGCGGGGGAGTCGTTAAGTGAGCGCTGCACCCGCTTCCAGACAACTCATGGCAACGCGCGTGCTTATCGCAGACGACTCCGAGTTCATGCGGAACCTCCTCCGGGAGATCCTCGAAGGGGAATTCGAGATCGTCGGCGAGGCCGAGAACGGCGTGGAGGCGGTCAACATGTACGAGGAACACGGTCCCGACCTCGTGATGATGGACATCGTGATGCCGATCCGCGACGGGATAGAGGCGACGACGGAGATCGTAGACGACAACCCGGAGGCGACGGTGATCATGTGCACCAGCGTCGGCCAGGAGGAGAAGATGAAGGCCGCTATCAAGGCCGGCGCGGAGGGGTACATCACGAAGCCGTTCCAGAAGCCGAACGTGCTCGACGCCATCGGATCGGCGGTATAATGCGGGTCGACGTCCGGGCGCTCGGCGCGTGCAACCGGCTGGCGGAGCGCGGGGCCGAGCAGGCCGCCGGGGCGCTCGGCGACCTCACGGGCGCCGACCTCGCGGTAGAGGTCACGGGCGCGAGCGTCGCCAGCGGCGAGGACCTCGCCGAGGCGTTCGCGGGGCGCGAGTCGATCGGCGTGCGCGTCGGGCTCCGCGGAGGACTGGACGGCGAGGCGGTGCTCGCGTTCGACGCCGCCAACGTCGACGTCCTGCTCTCGCTGCTTCCCGGCGGCGCGTCGGTGGGCCGCAGCGCGGTGACCGAGGTCGGGAACATCGCGCTCGGCGGCTTCCTCAACGGCTGGGCGAACTACCTCGGGAAGGCGATCGACATGACCCCGCCGCGCTACTTCGAGGCCGACGGCGCCGCCGTCCTTCCGGACGGGGCGCTCGCCGGCGACGGGGTATTCCTCTTCGAGAGCCGGCTGGACGCGACGACGACCGACCTCGACTTCTCCATCTACATGCTGCCCGACTCCGGCCCCTTCCGCGACCTCATCGTCGGGAAGACGGCGCCGGCCGCGGCCGCGGGCGCCGAGGCGGCTGGAGGCGGGGAGAGCGGAGACGGAGTCGCCGGCGAGACCGGCGGCACCGCGGTCCCGTACGAGTCGCTGTCGACGTTCGCGTCGCTGGCGAAGCGCGGCTCGGCGAACGCCGCGGACAACATCGCGATGATGACCGGCCTCGAGACGACCGTCGACGTGAGCCGGCTGCGATTCGTTCCCCTCGCCGACGTCCCCGCTGAGGTCGGCGTCGAGCCGCACGCCGGGACCGTCTTCGAGCTCCGGGGAGAGCCGAGCGGCTACCTCGCGATCCTCTTCGGGGAGGCGTCGGCGGCGGCGATCGCGGCCGCGATGCTCCCGAGCGAGCCGGACGAGCCGCTCGGCGGGATGGCGGAGAACGCGCTCTGCGAGCTGGGCAACGTGATGACGAGCGGATTCATCGACGGCTGGGCGAACGTGCTCGACACGTCGATCAGCCACTCGCCCCCGGAGTTCGTCCACGACATCGGCTCGGCGACGATCAGCCCGCTGGTCGCCAGGCTGAGCCGCCGGCAGGACTACGGGTTCGTGATCGACGCCGCGATCCGGACGGAAGGCGTGCAGGCCCGGTGCGACGTGTACGCGCTCCCGGACGAACGAGAGCTGGCACGGGCCCTCGACCGACTCCCGGAGACGTGATCCACTCCTCGTCGTCCCGCGATTCGGGGCCGCGGGACCGCGACGGGAGGGACGGCGACGGCGGCAACGAGCCCGGCGACGGCGGCAACGAGCCCGGTGACGGCGGCAACGAGCCCGGCGAGGAACGCGACGACGCCGGCGGCGGCGACGGCGAGCGCCGGGTCAGGGTCGGCGTGGGCGAGCTCGCCGTCGCCACCGAGGGGGAGACGCTGACGACGAGCGGACTCGGTTCCTGCGTTGCGGTCGCGCTCGTCGACGAACGGACGGGGGTGCGCGGCCTCCTGCACGCGATGCTGCCCGCGAGCGACGAGGCACGCACGGCGGCCGCCCGCCGGGGGAAGTACGTCGACAGCGGCATCCACGGGCTCATCGACGAACTCGTCGGTGTCGGTGCCGCGCCCGACCGGCTGGAGGCTCGCGTCGCCGGCGGCGCGGAGATGCTGGATCTCACCGACGCCGTCGGGCCGCGCAACGTCGAGCGGGCCGAGCGGTGCCTCGCGGCGGCCGGGGTCCCCGTCGTCGCCAGCGACGTCGGCGACGGCGTCGGTCGCACGGTTCGGTTCGAGGCGGGCGGCGGACTCGTCGTCCGCGCCGCGGACGGGTTCGAGCGGACCCTGTGAACGGGAGGTGATCGACGCGCTGTGCCGTGTTTTCTCACTGTTGATATTTTGAGGGGTGAATTGAAGTGCGTTCTGGGGGTGGTACTCGATAATGGGCCTCGAACTACCGGTGTGGGGAGCTCCGACGGTCATCTGGACGGTCGCCACGCTGGGGATCGTCGGTGCGAGCGTCCTCGATCGCTTCCTCGACGACGACGGCTCCGACGACGACTCCGGGAGCATGGGCGGCGGCGACGATCCGTTCGGCGGCGGAGGGATGGGCGGTGGCATGGGCGGCGGTAGCGGCGGCATGGGCGGCGGCGACGGTTTCGACGACTTCGACGGGATGGACGAGTGGGACGACGGCTTCGACGACGGCGGCGGCGCCGGCGCCGCCACCGACGAGCTGGAAAAGCGGCTCGACGACCTCGAGAACGAGGTCGCCTCGCTCTCCTCGACGGTGTCCACCGTCCGCTCGGAGAACGAGGAGATCTCGGCCGCGGTCGACGACATCGAGGAGGACGTCAGGAACCTGCTCGACATCTACGAGATGGTCACCCGGGGGATCAACCCGTTCGTCGACGAGTCGAGCGGCTTCGACAGCATCAGCGGCGGCGGCGAGGGGTCGTTCGGGCTCTTCGACGACGACGAGGCGGGTGACGAGGCCGACGCGCTCGACGAGGACATCGCGAACGCGGACGCCGACGGGTTCTTCGACGACGGCGTGCTCGACGAGGAGTTCGACGACGGGGCCGACGAGTTCGACGAATTGAGCGGGGAACCGGACGACGACCACACGGACGACGGCGACTCCGCCGACGCCCCGTCCGAGACCGCGGTGGCGGACGACAGAGACGACATGAACGACGACGGAAAGAGCTTCAGCGAACTGAAAGAGGAGTACGACGCCGGGGAGGCCGACTGGGCCGACGAGGGCGGAGACGACGCGGACGCCCCCGCCGACGAGGACCCCTTCGACGACGGGACCGACTCGTTCGATGACGGGGACTCGTTCGACGCCGACTTCGGCGACGAGACGGACCCGTTCGACGACGGCCTCGGCGAGGGCGTCGAGTCGTTCGACGAGGAGCCGACCGCCGACGCCGACTCCGCGACGAACGGTCCCGAGCCCGATCCGGAGCCGACGACCGACCGCACGCGCGGCTCGCGGCCCGGCGGCGATCCGTCCGAGGCGAACGGCGACGGCTTCGAGTACGTCGGCGAGGACGATCTCTCCGGCGGACGCGGGAAGCCGTACCTCACGGAGCTCCCCGGAAACTACGTCGGCGACCTGCTCGTGATGGAGTGGCTGGAGTTCCTGGTCTCGGAGAGCGACGTCACCGACGCGGTGCGGGCGATCAACTACTACGAGCGCATCGAGTGGGTCGGACCGGAGGCCGCGGGGCGGCTCCGCGACTTCCTCTCCGGGTTCGGCACGATCGACCGCAACCTCGTGGACCGGCCGGGGACCGACCGGCTGGTCCGGGAGCACCACACGCGCAGCCTCCGATACGTGACGCAGCTCAACGGGACGAGCGGCCACCTGCTGCTGCTCGACCGGTGGGACGACCTCGCCGGCGGCTCGCTGGTCGGCGGCGACCCCTCACCGGTCGGCCGGGGCCGGGGGCGCGACCGGACGGAGCGCGCCGACGACCGGACGAACCGTGACGACAACCGACCCGAGGGACGCGATCGGAACGGCGGCTCCCCGCGACCCATGGACGACCCGACCCCGCGTTCCGACCGCGCCGACCCGGCCGACGGAGGGTGGGGAGATGGGCGTTAGCGTCTCCGCGTCGACGGCCATCATCGTCGCGGGGCTGTTCTTCGCGTTCACCGCCTTCTACCCCGTCGCGGCCAACGGCTTCGACCGCGTCACCGACGCGCAGGAGGGGATCCAGGAGCGCTCGCTGGAGCGGCAGAACACCGACTTCGCCGTGACGAACGCGACCTACGACGACGGGACGGTGACGATCAACGCCACCAACGACGGCTCGGTCGGGCTCGTCGCGAGCGACGCGACGCTCGTCGTCGGCAACGAGTACGTCGACGTCGGCGGGTCGAACGCGACGACGACCGTCGACGGCGACGCCGACACCGAGCTCTGGCTCGGCGGCGAGACGCTGACGGTACGCGTGAACGAGGCGGACCTCTCGACCGACGTGGTCGCGGGCGAGACCCGCGTCGTCCTCGTGGTCGAGTCCGGCGTGCGCGACGCGGCGACCGTCACGGAGGTGAGCGCGTAGATGGCCAGCGTTCCGGTCTCGCACCTGATCCTGTTCATCGCGAGTCTCGTGATCGCCGCGGGCGTCGTCGGCACGATCACGACGGGCGTCGACCGCGTGAGCGCGGCCGTCGAGGACGCCGGGATCGACGCGACCGAGCAGCTCCGGACGGACGTGACGATCGTCTCCGACGCGAGCGCCGGGGTGTACAACGAGAGCGGGGAGGAGAACGTGACGCTGTTGATAAAGAACACCGGGACACAGCGGCTCGACCCCGACGGCTCGGGGGTCGAGGTCGTCTTCGACGGGAGCTACGTCCCGCCGAGCGCGACGGAAGGCGAGCTCGTCTCCGCCGGCTCGGGCGCCGCGTGGAGCCGCGGCGACGTCTTGCGGCTCACGATCGACGTCACGCAGTTGGACGGGACGGACGACGGGCTCGAACCGGGGACGGACCACCGGGTGTACCTCACGGTGAACGGCGACGAGGAGCTGTTCCAGTTCCGCACGGAGGCCGACTGACGTGCCCCGCGCCGACAACCTGCTCTCCATCGGACTCGGCGAGCGCGACCGGCTGAACAAGGAGCTCGGCGGCGGGATCCCCCGGGGCAGCATCGTCCTCATGGAGGGCGACTACGGCGCCGGCAAGAGCGCCATCTCTCAGCGGTTCGCCTACGGGCTCGTTGAAGAGGGCGCGTCCGTCACGATGCTGTCGACGGAGCTCACCGTCCGGGGGTTCATCGACCAGATGCACTCGCTGGAGTACGACACGGTGAAACCGCTGTTGAACGAGGAACTGCTCTTCCTCCACGCCGACTTCGACTCCGGCGGCGCGTTCTCCGACGGCGACGGGGAGCGGAAGGAACTGCTCAAGCGGCTGATGAACGCGGAGGCGATGTGGAACTCCGACGTGGTCTTCCTCGATACGTTCGACGCCATCTTCCGGAACGACCCGACGTTCGAGGCGCTCGTCCGCAAGAACGAGGAGCGGCAGGCCGCCCTCGAGATCATCTCCTTCTTCCGCGAGATCATCTCCCGGGGGAAGGTCGTCGTGCTCACCGTCGACCCCTCTGCGGTCGACGACGAGGCCATCGGCCCGTTCCGGTCGATCGCCGACGTGTTCCTCGAACTGGAGATGATCGAGGTCGGCAACGACATCCGGCGGCAGATAAACGTGAAGCGCTTCGCGGGGATGGGCGAACAGGTCGGGGACACGATCGGGTTCTCGGTCCGGTCGGGCACCGGGATCGTCATCGAGAGCCGCAGCGTCGCGTGATGACGCCGACCCTCGCGAGGGAACGACCGCGTGGACTCCCCGCGACGGAACCGTCGTCCCGCGCGGGCGGGACGCGAAAGACGACGGATCGGAGGAGACCATGACCGAACACGGGACCGCGAAGCCGTCGGAAGAGCTCCGGAAGGCCGCCATGCGGCGGCCGCATCTCCGGGAACACCTCCGGGAGTTCAAACAGATCACGGGGGAGTTTCCGCAGTTCATCGAGGAGCCGAAAGACGAATACGAGTCGAACCGCCCGAACGTCATCTACCCCGTCGGCGGGCCGATCTACAGCCACATCTACGGCGACCTCGGGCAGGACACAAAGTACTACGCCATCGAGCCGGAGGTGTCCGGGCCGCAGGCCGAGATCCTCAACAAGGTGAAAAACCGGCTGCTCGCCGTGAGCGGCCAGCACAGCGCGCCCGACTCCGAGGCGGAGTACGACGATCTCATCGAGGAGCTGTTAGAGGAGGTGACCCACGTCGACGACGGGACCACCGGCTGGCGCCGGGGCGTCTCGAAGGTCCGACACTTCGGGAAGCTCTCCGTCACGGCGGAGACCTACGAGAACATCCGCTACCGGCTCAACCGCGACATCGTCGGACTGGGGCCGCTCGAGCCGGTGATGCGCGACCCAGCCAACGAGGACGTTCACGTCATCGGGCCCAAGGAGTGTCACGTCGACCACGGGACGTTCGGCATGTTGGAGACGACCGTCGACTTCGGGACGCCACAGGAGTTCGACAACTGGCTGCGCAACATGGGCGAGCGGATCGGCGACCCGCTCTCCGACTCCGACCCGATCGTCGACTCGACGCTGCCGGACGGGTCGCGTATCAACATCATCTACTCCGACGACGTCTCGCTGAAGGGCTCTTCCCTCACGATCCGGCAGGGCGAGGAGGTGCCGCTGTCGATCAACCAGATCACCAACTGGGGGACGCTGTCGCCGGAGCTCGCGGCGTACCTCTGGCTCTGCTTAGAGAACGAGCAGACGGTGTTCGTCGTCGGCGAGACGGCGTCCGGGAAGACGACGACGCTGAACGCGATCCTGTCGTACATCCCCGACGACTCGAAGATATACACGGCGGAGGACACCGCGGAGGTCATCCCGCCGCACAGCACCTGGCAGCAGCTGTTGACCCGCGAGGGGGGCGGCGAGGGGAGCTCCGACGTCGACATGTTCGACCTGGTCGCCGCCGCGCTCCGGTCGCGTCCCGACTACATCATCGTGGGCGAGGTCCGCGGCGCCGAGGGACGGATGGCGTTCCAGGCGGCCCAGACCGGCCACCCGGTCATGCTGACCTTCCACGCGTCCGACATCGTCTCGATGATCCAGCGGTTCACCTCCGAGCCGATCAACGTCCCGGAGACGTTCATGGACAACGCCGACGTGGCGCTGTTCCAGAACCGGGTGAAACAGGGCGACCAAGTGTTGAGACGGGTGACGAGCGTCCAGGAGATCGAAGGATACTCCAAGGAGATGGAGGGGGTCGTCACCCGCGAGGTGTTCAGCTGGGACCCCGTCGAAGACGAGATCGTCTTCCAGGGGATGAACAACTCCTACGTGTTAGAAGACCAGATCGCGACGCTGCTCGGCTACGCCGACACCCGCGACATCTACGACGACCTCGAGTTCCGCGCGGAGCTGATAAACCGGATGATCCAGGAGGGGATCTTGGGCTACCACGAGGTGAACGACGCGATCAACTCCTTCCAGCGCGACGGCGTCGAGGGGCTCCCCTTCGACATGCACCGGAACGTCAGGTGATCCGGAAGATGAGCGATCCCGACCGGAGCGACGCAGCGAACGGGGCCGGGGAGTGACATGGGGGTGAAACAGGTCGGCAACGGGCTCGCGACCGCGGCCGAGTTGACTTCGGCCGTCGTGGAGTCGTACGACAAGCTCGACATCTCGAAGCGGAAGTACGTCGGGCTCGTGCTGGTCCCGGCGGTGCTCGTGTTCGCCGCGAGCGTCGTCGGCCTGTTCGTCCTCCCGCTGCCGTTCGCGGCGCGGGTCCCCGTCCCGATGTTCGGCGGACTCGTGCTGGTGGCGGCGGTCATCTACCCGAAGATCTACCTCTCCAGCTTAGAGAACCAGATCGACAACCAGCTCCACCTCGTGATGACGCACATGACCGTGCTGTCGACGACGAACATCGACCGCATGGAGGTGTTTCGGACGCTGGCGAACGAGGCGGAGTACGGGGTCGCCGCCGAGGAGATCGCTCGCGTCGTCCACCTCGTCGACACGTGGAACCAGAGCCTCGACGACGCGTGTCGGCGGCGCGCCGAGGAGGTCCCCTCGGACGCGATGGCCGACTTCTTCGACCGGCTCGGCTACACGATGGGGGCGGGCCAGTCGTTAGAGGAGTTCCTCGTCTCAGAGCAGGACGTCATGCTCGCCAAGTACGAGACGGTGTACGAGTCCTCGCTCGCGAACTTGGAGGTGATGAAGGACCTGTACATGTCGATGATCCTCTCGATGACGTTCGCGCTGGTGTTCGCCATCGTTCTCCCGATCCTCACCGGCAACGACCCGACCGCGACAGTGGCGGCCGTCATCGTCCTCTTCGTCTTCGTCCAGCTCGGCTTCTACGCGATGATCCGGGCGACGTCGCCGTACGACCCGATCTGGTTCCACCCGGACGAGCGCGCGCCGGGCGACCTGCGGCTGTGGGCCTCGCTCGGTATCGGCGGCGGGCTCTCCTTCGTGGTCATCGGGATCACCGCGGCCGGGATGTTCGGCTACGGCCCCGGGCTCCCCGGGCTGCTCTGGTTCGTCGACGACGTCCGGCTCCCGCTGTACCTCGCGGTGCCCATCTCGCCGCTGGTCATCACCGGCGTCGTCCTCAGACGGGAGGAACAGCAGATCACGGCCCGCGACGGCGAGTTCCCCTCGTTCGTGCGGGCGCTCGGCGCCACAGAGAGCGCCAAGCAGTCGACGACCACCGACGTGTTGACCACGCTGCGCGAGAAGAACTTCGGCGACCTCTCTCCCGCCATCGACCGCCTCTACCGCCGGCTGAACATGCGGATCAGCACCCAAGGGGCGTGGGAGCAGTTCACGTACGACACGCGGTCGTACCTCATCCAGAAGTTCTCCGAGATGTACCTCGTCGGTCGGCAGATGGGCGGGGACCCGAAGCAGCTCGGCGAGCTGATCTCGAAGAACATGAACGCCGTGAACCAGCTTCGCGAGCAGCGGCGACAGGCGGCGATGACGTTCATCGGACTGCTGTACGGGATCACGGCGGCGGCGACGTTCGCCTTCTTCATCGGGTTGGAGATCGTCGCGATCCTCGCCGACCTCACGGCCGACTTCGAACTCGACCAGATGGACATCGGCCAGATCGTCTACCCCGGCGCGTACGACATCCCGCTGATCGAGTACCTGCTCCTGACGGTCGTCCTGTTCAACGCGGCCCTCTCCTCGCAGATGATCCGGCGGATCGACGGCGGCAACCCCGCGAACGGGTACATCCACTTCGTCCTCCTGACGTGGCTCGGCGCGGCGACGGCGATCGCGACCCGGACGCTGGTGAACGCGATCTTGACGATTTAGGAAGTGAATCGCTTATAAATCCTTGACCGCAGATCGACGGCGAACACCGCCAAAGCCCCAGTCGCTCGCTTATAAATTGTTGACCGCAGATCGACGGCAAACACCGCCAAAGCCCCAGTCGCGACGACTCGCGCGGCTCGGTGTGCTCCTCGCTCACTTCGTTCGCTGCGGTGCTACCGTCGCCGTGCTTCGTCCTCGCGACTGCCCCTTTGAGTCCCGCCCAGCACAGCACCGCCCCGCACCTCATGCCTCCCCAGCCTCATCGGTCGCCCATCGCTTCGCTCGGGCGACCGAGCCCTCGCACGCGCTCCTTCGCGCCCTCCGGGCGCTCGGAGGCGCGCGCCACCGCACGACCTGTTTATAATGGCTTTTTTGCGATCTACCCCTCGAGCAGCGTCGGCTCGGGGACGTCCTCACCGGCCGCCTCCCGCCACGACCGGCTCGGTTTCCACCCGAACAGCCGTTCGGCCTTCGCGATCCCGTAGGCGGTCCGGTCGTCGCCCTCGGCGACCGCGCAGTCGTCGGGGACCGCGCCGTACGACTGCCGGAGGAGGTCGAGCAGGGGGCGACCGAGCGCGTTGTCGGCCGCGACGCAGTTGACGGCCTCGTGCGTGCCGGGAGCGGCGGCCGGGTCCGACCCCGCCGTCTCCGCGAGCGCGGCGGCGACGAGGTCGGCGACGTCGCGGGCGTCGACGTACGACCAGAAGTTGCCGGCGCCGGCGTCGAGGTCGCCGACGTACCCGTCGCTCCGGCACGGGTAGTCGCCGGGGTACTGGATCCACGAGGGGCGGATCGAGACCGCGGGGACGCCCTCGCGGCGCGCGACCGCGCCGGCGATCGCCTCCGCCGTCACCTTCGAGAGGCCGTACGGGTCCTCCGGGCGGAGCGGGTGGTCCTCGGCGATCGGCAGCGCGTCGGGAAGGGGCGTCGGCTCCGCGAAGAAGAAGCCGTACGCGCCGTCGCTCGACGCCTGCACGATCCGGGCGCCGGCGCGACCGGCGGCGTCAAGGACGTTCTTCGCCGCGTGGACGTTGGTCTCGAACACGCGGCCGTCGGGGTGGGTGCCAGCGACCGGGATCGCCGCCCAGTGGACCACCGCGTCGGGGTCGACCGCGTGGACGACGTCGAGCGCCTCGCCGCGGTCGGCGAGGTCGGCGGCGCGGAACGAGACGCGCGGGGCCGGGTCGGCGTCGAGGCTCGGGTGCTCGTAGTCGACGACGACGACCTCGTAGTCGCCGGCGAGTCGGTCGACGACCCAGCGCCCGGAGGCGCCGCGGCCGCCCGTGACGAGGACGGTCTCCATGCGGACGGGTCGCCGCGGCGGGGGAAAAACGCACCGTCGTCGGGCGGCCGCGCGGCCGATGCGGTCGGCCGCGATTCCCGGCAGGCTTTAACCGACCGAACGGTAAAATACGGGTATGGAATGGAAGACCGACTGGGGACTGCGTGGACGGATGGCGTTCACGATGTTCCTGCTCTTCGCCCTCTACGTCGTGTTCGTCGGTGTGCTGACCGTGTACTTCGGCGACTTCCTGTTCCCGCTGATCATGCTCGGCGGGTTCGCGATCGCCCAGTACTTCTTCAGCGACAAGCTCGCCCTGCGGAGCATGGGCGCCCGCGAGGTGAGCGCGGAGGAGTACCCGGACCTCCACCGGCGGGTCGAGCGCCTGAGCCAGCAGGCCGACCTCCCGAAGCCGACGATCGCGGTCGCCGACACGCAGGTGCCGAACGCCTTCGCGACCGGCCGGAACAAGAAGAACGCGACCGTCGCGGTGACGACCGCGCTGCTCCGGTCGCTGGACGAGGACGAGCTGGACGGCGTGCTCGCCCACGAGCTCGCGCACGTGAAGAACCGCGACGTGATGGTGATGACCATCGCCTCGTTCCTCTCGACTATCGCCTTCTTCATCGTCCGGTGGGGGTGGCTGTTGGGCGGGAACAACCGACAGGGCGCGCCCGTCATCGTCGCGGTGCTCGTCTCCATCGTCGTCTGGATCGTGTCGTTCCTGCTGATACGGGCGCTCTCGCGGTACCGCGAGTACTCCGCCGACCGCGGGGCCGCGCTGATCACGGGGAAGCCCGGCGCGCTCGCGTCGGCGCTCATGACGATCGACGGCCGGATGGACCGCGTCCCGGAAGAGGACCTCCGCCAGGAGGCGGAGATGAACGCGTTCTTCATCATCCCGATCAGGTCCGGGTTCATCGGCAAGCTCGCCTCGACGCACCCGGCGACTGAGAACCGGATCGACCGGCTCCGCGAGCTCGAGCGCGAGATGGAGACCGCCTGATCCGGACGGTCGGACCGCGATCCCGCTCCGCGGGGTCGCCCGCCTCAAATCGACGGCCGCGATCTGAACCCGAGCGCGATCCCGAAGTGCGACCGTTTTAGTCGTCGGCCGGAGCACGGCACCCATGGGTCTGCTCCGCGATCCGACGACGCGACGCTGGCTCGGGTGGGGGTCGCTGGCGGTCGTCTTCCTGCTCGTCAACGTGCACCGGCTCTCGACCGCGGTGCTGTCGGAGCAGCTGATCGACGCGTTCGGCATCACGGCGGCGCAGCTCGGGACGCTCCACGCCTCCTTCTTCGTCATCTACGCGATCGTCCAGATCCCCACGGGCGTGCTGGCGGACCGATACGGCGCGCGGTACGTCGGCGCCGCCGGCGCGGTCGTGTTGAGCGCCGGAGCGATCGGCTTCACGCTCAGCGGGAGCTACCTCACGGCGTTCCTCTTCCGCGGGGCGATCGGGCTCGGGAGCGGCGTGATCTTCATCGCCACCCTCCGCTTTTGCGCGAGTTGGTTTCGCGTCGACGAGTTCGCGACGATGACGGGCGTAACGACCGGCATCGCCGGGCTCGGCGCGATCTTCGCCACGGTGCCGCTGGCGGTCGCCATCGACCGCGTCGGCTGGCGGTCGACGGTGCTCGCGCTGGCGGTCGCCGGCTTCCTCGCGGCCGCGGCCGTCTTCGCGCTCGTCCGGCGGTCGCCCCGCGACGCCGGGCTCGACCCGATCGAGAACGTCCCGGAGCAGCCGTCGATAGCGATCGACGAGACCGCCGGTCACCTGCGCGCGCTGCTGTCCGACGTCGACCAGTGGCTGCTGTCTATCGTGTTCTTCTCGGCGATGGGGTCGATCCTCACCGTGATCGGCCTGTGGGGGATCCCGTACCTGGTCGTCGTCTACGGGCTCGACGTGACGACCGCGTCGTCGTTCGCGCTCGTCGGGGCGATCGGGATGCTGCTCGGCGCACCGGCGATGGGACGCGTCTCGGATCGCCTGAGCAGACGCCTGACCCCGATGATCGCCGGGCTCGGCCTGTTCACGCTCGTGCTGGCGATCGTCCCCGTCTTCGGCGACCCGCCGCTCGCCGTCGTGGGCGCGATGTTCTTCCTGATCGGGTTCAGCCTCGGGTTCGTCATGCTCGCGCTCCCGATCATCAAAGAGCGGTACCCGTCGAGTGCGAGCGGCGTGGCCACGGCGACCGTGAACGGGGCCGGATTCATGGGCGGCGCGGTCCTCCCGACAGCCATGGGGCTCGTGCTCGACGGCTACCGGACCGGCGACGTCGTCTCCGGCGCCGTCGTCTACACCGAGTTCGGCTACCGGATCGCCTTCTCCGTCACGACGGTCGCCGTCGGGCTCGCGTTCTGTAGCGCCGTCTGGCTGGCCGTCCGAGAGCGGCGGCGATCGCGCGGTCGCTGAATCGCGAACGCGCCCACGCCGTCGCGTCAGGGGAGCGACCGACAACTCTGAACGACGACGCGGAACGGTAACGCGGACCAATAACGCGCAACGGCAGTTCACCACATACTAGTGACAAACACTATCTCGATATTTTATATAAACGGTCAGAAGGCCTCTCGCGCCGCCGCTCGAACACGATCGACATCGCGGATCGCCGGCGCGATGCGAAGCGGCGTGCCGTGAACGCCGCGACGGGGGAGGTATTCAGTGAAACGACGCGCCCTGCACTGTCGCGCAGTCGCGTTTTTACCCTCACTCGTTGCCCAAACGTGCGAGTAGCCCCCGTATCGTCGGCGATCCGTCACCGCGGAAGGGCGGGGGCGATCCGGCCGCACTCGACATCGCCGCGTCCACATCACCGGATCGGCATCGTCGCGTCGACGTCGCCTCGACCGCCGGGAACACGTGGACGCGAGCGAACGCAAAAATTCAGAAATATGTTCATTCGCGTGAACAGTCAGATATACTATACTAGGTCGACGAGACGCGTGCCGGGCCTGCGAGAGATCGACTCGGAGCTCGTGGGCGGACGCCGTCGCTCGTGATCCGATTCCCTAACAAGAGTACCGGTGTTATTTACTAAGACGAGGATTGTAGACGGATATCGAACAGCGGGTCGATTCGTTCGATACGATCGAACAGGCAGATCGCGGACGGCGCTAGGAGTGTGCGATGTTGAGTTCGAGTTCATTCGCCGCACCGAGCAGCAGATCCGGGAGCTCGGACTCCAGTCGCTCCCCGTTCAGCCGGTGTGAGGGGCCGGTGACGCTGAGCCCGCCGATCACCTCGCCGTCCGGACCGCAGATCGCGACGCCGACGGCGTGGGTCCCGCGGAGGGACTCCTCCCGGTTGAAGAAGTACCCGCGCTCGCGTCCCGCCGCGATCTCGTCGCGGAGCTCGTCCGGATCGGTTATCGTTTGTTCCGTCACCGGATCGAACGACATGCGTTCGAACGTATCGGACAGTTCGTCGTCCGACAGCTCGGCGAGGATCGCTTTCCCCGCCGACGCCGCGTACAGGGGGATGCGGCTGCCGATTCCGGGATCCGTCCGGACCGCTTGGTCTCCGACGGCTCGCGCGAGGTACACCGCCTTGGCGTGTTCCTCGACGAAGAACTGCGCGCGCTCCCCGGTGACCGCCGCGATCTCCTCGACCTTCTGGCGCACGAGGTCGTAGCCGCGGTAGCTGCTCCGTGCGGTGACACCGACCTCGAGGAATCGAAGCCCCACGTGGTAGCCGTCGTCGCGCCGGACGACGTAGCCGAGGTCCTCGAGGGTGTGGAGGTGCCGGTGGACCGTGCTCTTCGCGTAGTCGAGCCCGGCCGCCAGCTCGGCCAGCGACGCGCCGTCGTTTTCGACGAGCCGTTGCACGACGTCGAACATCGTTTCGGCGGTCCGTACCGTGTCCGCGTCCCCCTCCACGACCTCGGTCTCCGGGTTGTTCATGACTGTCGCTCGCGTCCCGAGCCACATAAGTATTCGATCATGTCGAACGCTCTGCGACGGTCGCGAGCTCGTCGGGAGCGCGGATGCGTCGCGGCGCAGTGGGGCGCCGCGCGTGTCGGCGCTCGGCCCGCCGGAACACGGCGACTGCCACTACGCGTAGGTTTAATTCGGGCGACCGCCTGCGGGCAGGCGTGCCATCGCTCTCGTCGATTGCGGGAGCCGACACGGGGATCGTCCGGGAGCGACCGTTCCAGCTGCTGCTGCTCATCAACGTCCTCCCGCCGCTCGGCACCGCGCTCCTCTCGCCGGTGCTCGGCTCGCTCGTCGAGCCGCTGGGGGCGTCGACGGCGAACATCGGGCTGATGATGTCGGCGTTCACCGCGCCCTCCATCGTCGTCATCCCGATCGCGGGCGTCGTCTCCGACCGGTACGGGCGGCGACCGGTGCTGATCTTCGGGTTGCTCTGGTTCGGCCTCACCGGGACCGCCATCGCCTTCGTCTCCACCTTCGGCGCGGCGCTCGCCCTGCGGGCGCTCCAGGGGATCGGCTTCGCGGCGCTCACGCCGATCATCATCACCAGCCTCGGCGACCTGTACGCCGGGACCAAAGAGGCCACCGCACAGGGGCTCCGGTTCACCGGGTCGGGGCTCTCACAGACGGCGTTCCCGCTGGCCGCCGGCGTCCTCGTCGGAATGGCCTGGCAGTACCCGTTCCTGCTGTACGCCGTCGCCTTCCCGGTCGCGGCGGTCGTCTACGCGTACTTCGAAGAGCCGCTCGACGAGGCGGACGACGGGGGCTCGTCGACGGGGATCCGGGCGCAGCTCGGCGACATGCGCGCGCTCGTCGCGCACCGCCGGGCGTGGACCATGGTCGTCGCTCGCGGGACCGCGAACGTCGCGTGGTTCGGCTTCCTGACGTACAACTCGATCCTCGTCGTGGACGTGCTCGGCGACACGCCGACGGAGGCGGGAGTACTCGCGGCGCTCGCGAGTCTCACGTACGCGCTCGCGGCGACGCAGGCCGGCCGGGTCGCGGCCGTCTTCGACGACCGGCTCTACCCGCTCGTCGCCACGAACGTCTCGATGGGCGCCGGCCTCGCGCTCGCCTTCCTCGCCCAGTCGCTCGCGGTCGCCGCCGTCGGCGTCGCCTTCATGGGGATCGGGTTCGGGCTCGTGCTCTCTATCTACCGGAGCGTCATCACGACGCTCCCGCCCGCGGACCTGCGCGGCGGGCTCGTGAGCCTCGGCGAGGGGAGCGGGCGCGCGGCGGCGACGGCGACCCCGGTGGTCATGGGCGTCGCCGTCGCGGTCGCGACCCGCCCACTCGGGTTCGAGACGGCGGTCCGCGCGGTCGGCGTCGGCACCGGGATCGTCGGCGCGGGCGTCGGGATCGCCTGTCTACTCCTGATGAGCGCGTCGCCGCCGATCCGGATGGACGGGTAGGGCGCCCCCGCGGTGTCGAGGGCCGCTACTCCGACGAATCCGGGAGGCCGGACGGTCAGCACGTCTGAAACTGGTATCAAAAAAGGAGAGCGCCGGCGACGCTACTGGTACGCCTGCAGCCCGGTGAGGTCCTCGCCGAGGATCAGGGTGTGGATGTCGTGGGTGCCCTCGTAGGTGTACACCGTCTCCATGTTCGCCATGTGGCGCATCGGCGAGTAGTCGGCCGTGATCCCGTTGCCGCCGAGCATCTCGCGGGCGATCCGCGACTGGTCGCGAGCCATCCGGACGTTGGTGCGCTTGGCCATCGAGACGTGCTGCGGGCGCATCTCGCCCGCCTCCTTGAGGTCGGCGAGCCGGTGGGCGAGCAGCTGCGCGAGCGTGATCTGCGTCGCCATCTCCGCGAGCTTCTCCTGTTGCAGCTGAAAGCCGCCGATCGGCTTGCCGAACTGCTCGCGGTCGGTGGCGTACTGCCGGGCGACCTCGAAGCAGTCCCGTGCCGCCCCGACCGCGCCCCACGCGATGCCGTAGCGGGCCTGCGTCAGACACGACAGCGGTCCCTTCATCCCGGAGACGCCGGGAAGGCGGTTCTCGGCGGGGACGCGGACGTTCTGGAGACTGATCTCGCCCGTGATCGACGCGCGCAGGCTCAGCTTCTCTTTGATCTCGTTGGTGGTGACGCCGTCGCGGTCGGTCTCGACGAGGAACCCGCGGACGGGCGTGCCGTCCTCAGTGTGGTCCTTCGCCCAGACGACGGCGACGTCGGAGATCGGGGAGTTCGTGATCCACGTCTTGGAGCCGTTGAGGACGTAGCCGTCGCCGTCGGCCTCCGCGCGCGTCTCCATCGCGGAGGGGTTCGACCCGTGTTCGGGCTCGGTGAGCCCGAAGCAGCCGACCGCCTCGCCGGTGCCGAGCTTCGGCAGCCACTCCTCCTTCTGCGCGTCGCTGCCGAACGCGTGGATCGGGTACATCACCAGCGCGCCCTGGACGCTCGCCATCGAGCGGAGCCCGGAGTCGCACGCCTCCAGCTCGCGCATCAGCAGGCCGTAGGCAGTCTCGCTGACGCCCGGGAGCCCGTACCCTTCGAGATTCGGTGCGTAGAATCCCATCTCGCCCATCTTCGGAATGAGCTCCGTGGGGAACGTGCCGTCTATCCAGTGTTGACCCACGTCCTCGACCTCGCCGTCGATGAACGACCGGGCGGAGTCGACGAGCATCCGCTCCTCCTCGGACAGGGTCGACTCCATGTCGAAGTAATCGAGCATACGATCGCTTGCGATCCCACGGATAAATAAGTATACTTTCGCCGGCGGAGGCGGCCGGAATCCCGCGTCACGGCCGCCGCCGGAGGCGGACCGCACGGGAGCCGTCCGGCGTCGCCTCAGAAGCCGGTCGTCCCCTCGAGCAGGTGGTCCTCGACGACGTCCGTGTCGAGTTCGATCCCGAGGCCGGGGGCCTCCGGTACCGCGATCCGCCCGTCCTCGATCAGCGGCTCGTCGCGGACGAGCAGGTCGTCCCACCAGTCGACCTCCAGCGCGTGGTACTCCAGCAGGTCGAAGTTCGGCGTGGCCGCGCCGAGGTGGACGCAGGCCATCGTCCCGACCGGGCTACAGACGTTGTGCGGGGACATCGGCATGTAGTTCTCCTCGGCGCGGTCGGCGATCCGCATCGTCTCCGTGAGCCCGCCGACCGTCGCCGGGTCCGGGGTGACGATGTCGACGCCGTGCTCGTAGATGAGGTCCGACAGCTCGAACACGCGGAAGCGGTTCTCGCCGGTGGCGACCGGCGTCCGCGTCGCCCTCGTCACCTCCTTCTGGGCTTCCATGTTCTCCGGCGGGATCAGGTCCTCTAACCACATCAGGTCGAACTCCTCAAGCTCGCGGGCGAGCCGCTTCGCGCTCTCGACGGAGTAGTCCCAGTGGCAGTCGAACGCGAGGTCGATATCGTACCCGATCTCCTCGCGCACGGCCGCGACGATCTCACGCTTCTCCCGGATCGCCGCGTTCGTCAGGCGCCCGTTGTACGGGTCGTTCTCGTTGTCGGCCGGGAGGTCGAGGTCGAACTTCAGCGCCTCGAATCCCATGTCCGTGACGCGGGCGGCCTCGGCGGCGTACGCCTCCGGGGAGTACGCCTCGGCGTCGGCGTAGGCGGTCGCGCCGTCCTCCACCGCGTACGCCTCGCCGGCGTGGCAGTCGCAGTAGAGCCGGACCTCGTCGCGGTACTTCGAGCCGAGCAGCTGGTAGACGGGGAGCCCGAGTATCTTCCCGGCGGCGTCCAACAGCGCGATCTCGATGCCGGAGGCCGCGGTGACGACCTTCCCGGTGGTGCCGCCGTGGCCCGACATCTCCTGGAAGATGTAGCGCACGAGCCGCTCGACGTCGAGCGGGTTCTCGCCGACGAGGAACCGGTTCGTGTACTCGACGAGCTCCGGGACGCCGCCGCCGCGGTACGCCTCGCCGATCCCGGTGACGCCGGCGTCGGTCTCCACGCGTATCAGGTTCCACTCGAAGTTCCCCTCGACGACGCAGGCGTCGAGGCCGGTGATCTGTACGTCTCGGTCCGGGTCGCGGGTGTCGATCTGGTCAGAGTAGTCTCTCATTCGTCTTTGAATCGCTGCAGCGCGTCCTCGTCGAGCGGTACGCCGTGGCCGGGGCGGTCGGGGAGGTCGATGGTCCCGTCGTCGCCGGGCGTCAGGGGGTCGGCGACGACGTCGTCGAACGCCTTCACGTCCATGTCTCGGTAGAAGTACTCCACCCAGAGGCCGTTCTCGACGGCGCCCAGAAGCGACGCGTGGAGGTTCCAGTTGTAGTGTGGGGCGATGGGGATATCGTACGCCGAGGCGTGATTGGCGATCTTCAGCCACTCCGTGATCCCGCCGCAGACGGTGGCGTCCGGCTGGAGGATCGTCGCCGCGCCCGTGTCGGCGAGGCGGGCGAAGCTGTGTCGGGTGCCCTCCAGCTCGCCGGTGGCGACCGGGTAGTCGAGCCCGTCGTTCACCTCGGCCATCGTGTCGACGCGGTCGATCATCACGGGCTCCTCGATGAAGTACGGGTCGTGCGGCTCGAACGCCCGGCAGTTGCGGAGCGCCTCCGTGCTGGACTCCCAGACGCCGTTGGCGTCGAGAAGCAGGGTGCGCTCGTCGCCGATCTCGTCGCGCACCGCGGCGACGCGCTCGACCTCCTCTGCGACCGAGCGGCGGCCGACCTTCATCTTCACCGCGTCGTGGCCCTCGTCGAGGTAGCGCCGCATCTCGCCGCGGAGCGCCTCGTGGCCCTTCTCGTCGCGGTAGTAGCCGCCGCTGGCGTACGACGGGACCGACTCGGAGTGCCCGCCGAGCAGCTTGTGGAGCGGCATCTCCGCCGCCTTCGCCTTCACGTCCCAGAGCGCGATGTCGACCGTCGAAATGGCGCGCAAGAAGAGGCCGGTCCGGCCGATCTGGACGTTGCCCTCGTACATCTCGTGCCACAGGCGCTCGGTGTCTCGGGGGTCCTCACCGACGAGGAGCGGTTCGAGCAGCGACTCGACCGCGTCGGCGATGAGGCCGGCGCCCTCGTACCCCAGCGAGTAGCCGACACCCTCGTGGCCGGTGTCCGTCCGAACGTACGTGATCGCGTGGTCCCGATAGGTGAGCGTTCGGTTGGAGAAGGAGACCGGCGACTCCAGCGGGAGCTTGATCGGAAACGACTCGACGTCGGTTATCTGCATGCGTGGTCCGGGGTGACACGGGTACAAGTAGACCGCTGTATCGGCAATGCTCTCGCGGCGCGCCGTCCGGCGGCGCGCCGGTCGGTGAGCGGCGGCGTCCGGCGGCGCGCCGGTCGGTGGGCGGCGCCGTCCGGCGGCGCACCAGTCGGCGAGCGGCGGCGCACCCGCACCTTTTGTAGCGGCGCCGCGAGGGACCCTACATGGAGTTTCCCGTCCGTTCCGAGGTCGACGACCTCATCGACCCGCAGCCGCTCCCGGGGTTCGCGCGGGTCCGGTACCAGCCGCCGACCGAGCGTCTCGACGACCCCGTCGGGGCGGCGCGCGAGGGGCTCGACGCGCTCGACCTCGACGGTCTGCCCGCAGACGCCACGGTGGCCGTCGGGGTCGGTAGCCGCGGGATCGATCGGGTCGACGAGGTCGCGGCGGCGGTGGTCGAGCGGCTCGCCGAGCGCGGCTTCGATCCCGTGGTGGTGCCCGCGATGGGCAGTCACGGCGGCGCGACCCCCGAGGGACAGCGCGAGGTGCTGGAGGCGCTCGGGATCACCGAGGAGACGGTCGACGCGCCGATCGACGCCGGTATGGCCGCCGAGGAGCTGGCGACGGTCTCGGTGGGCGACGCCGACCTCCCCGTCTACTTCGCCGAGGCGGCGCTCGCGGCCGACGCCGTCCTCGTGGTGAACCGCGTGAAGGCCCACACCAACTTCACCGGGCCGATAGAGAGCGGGCTCGCGAAGATGACCGTCGTCGGGCTCGGCAAGCAGCGCGGCGCGAAGGCGTTCCACTCGACGGCGATCGCCGAGGGGTACGTCGAGACGCTGACGGCCGCGCTCGACGTCATCGAGCGGGAGACCCCGATGATCGGCGGAATCGCGCTCGTCGAGAACTTCGAGGAGGAGATCGGCCACCTGGAGGCCGTCCCCGCGGGATCGTTCCTCGACCGCGAGCCGGAGCTGTTAGAGCGCGCCGACGCGGAGATGCCGACGCTCCCGGTCGACGACGTCGATCTCCTCGTCGTCGACGAGATCGGCAAGGAGATCTCGGGCGCCGGCATGGACACGAACGTCATCGGGCGCTACCGCGTCCTCAACGCGCCCGACCCGGAGACTCCCGACATCGACCTCATCTACGTCCGAGGGCTCACGGAGGCGACGAAGGGGAACGGCAACGGGATCGGGCTCGCCGACCTCACCCGGCGGGCCGCGGTCGACCAGCTCGACCTGACGAAGACGTACGCGAACGCGCTCACCAGCGGGTCGCTCTCGAAGTCGAAGCTCCCCGTGGTGGCGCCGGACGACGAGTTCGCGCTCCGGACCGCGCTCACGGCGCTGGGCGGCTACGACCCCGAGACCGTCCGGATCGTCTGGATCCGGAACACGGAGGACCTCGGGGAGCTCCGCGTCTCCGACGCCGTGGTCTCCGACCTCCCCGAGGCGGCGACCGTCGCGGGCCGCGAGACGGTGGGGTTCGACGACGGGACCGCGCGGTTCGAGGAGGCGGTCGGCGACGAGTCGGGCGCCTGACGGCCGCGGGGAGAATCGGCGAGGGCGGCCGGACCTCGTCCCCTTGCCTCTAGGGAAACGTTTTCACGCCGTACACGGGATCGGTGAGGCATGGACCTACAGATCGACGGGAACGCGGCTCTCATCACGGCGTCGTCCAGCGGACTCGGCAAGGCATCGGCGAAGGCGCTGGCCCGCGAGGGCGTGAACGTCGTGATCAACGGCCGCGACGAGGAGCGACTGGCGGCCGCCGAGGAGGAGGTCGAGGCCGTCGCGACCGGCGAGGTCGTCGCGCGGCCCGCCGACCTCACCGAGGCCGACGAGATCACGGCGCTCGTGGAGACGACCGTCGACGAGTTCGGCACGATCGATCACCTGGTGACGAGCGCCGGCGGGCCGCCGTCGGGCGCGTTCCTCGACACCGACGACGAGGACTGGCAGCACGCCTACGACCTGCTCGTGATGAGCGTCGTCCGGCTGGCGCGCGAGTCGTACCCGCACCTCACGGAGGGCGACGGCGGCACCATCGTCAACATCACCTCCCGGAGCGTGAAGGAGGCCATCGACAGCCTCGTGCTGTCGAACTCGGTCCGGATGGGCGTCATCGGGCTGGAGAAGACGCTCTCGAAGGAGTTCGCGCCGGAGGTACGCGCCAACGCCGTCCTGCCGGGCCCCCACGAGACCAGCCGGATCCGGGACCTCGTCGAGGCCGCCGTGGAGCGCGGCGACTACGACTCCTACGACGAGGGGCTCGACGACTGGGCGGGGAACCCGCTCGAACGCATCGGCGACCCGATGGAGCTCGGCAACACCGTCGCGTTCCTCTCGTCGCCGAAGTCCGGGTTTATCAACGGCACCGCGCTCCCGATCGACGGCGGGGCCACCGGAGCCAACCTATGAAGCCGGTCGCGTTCGACGAGGCGGAGACGTACGAGCCCGACGAGGGGTGGCGGCGCGTGTCGATGGCGGGCAGCGACCGGTTCTCCTTCGAGTGGTTCGAGAAGCCGCCGGGCCACAGCTCGCCGATGCACGACCACGAGAACGAGCAGGTCTGCCTCTGCTTGCAGGGCGAGCTCACGGTCGCGACCGAGGACGACTCGGTCACCCTCCAGAAGAACGACTCCGTCCTGCTGGAGTCCGACGAGACCCATCGGGTCGAGAACACCGGCGACGAGCGCGCGGTCGGGCTCGACGTGTTCGCGCCCGGGCGCTCGTTCGACTTCTGGACGGACCGCGAGGAGTGAGCGGGCGATGAAGTACCTGGCACGCACGGCGACCGGCGACCCCCTGCTCGGCGACGACGAGGGGTACGTCCCGCTCGGGGCGGTCGAGCCGGACCTGGCGAGCGTCCGCGAGGCGCTCCCGCGGGCGGCCGCGGGCGACCTCGGCGACGTCGCCGACGCGACCGCCGACCCCGTCCCGGCGGAAGACGTGTCGTTCGGCGCGCCGCTGGCGTCGTTCGGGAAGCTGTGGGGGATCGGCCTGAACTACGAGGAACACGCCGGCGACCTCGACGAGCAGCGCCCCGAGGAACCGGCGAGCTTCATGAAGCCGTCGTCGGTCCTGACCGGCCCCGGCGGGCCGGTCCGGCTGCCGCCGACGGAGCAGAGCGAGCGGGTGACCGCCGAGGCGGAGCTGGCCGTCGTGATGGGCCGGACGTGCCGGAACGTCGACGGGGCCGACGTGAACGACGTCGTGGCGGGCTACCTCCCCGTCATCGACATGACGGCCGAGGACGTCCTCCAGCGGAACCCGCGCTTCCTCACGCGGGCGAAGAGCTACGACACGTTCCTCGTCCCCGGCGCGGCGCTCGCGGTGCCGGAGGCGCCGCTCGACCTCGAGGAGCTCTCGGTGCGAACCGAGGTCAACGGGGAGGTGCGGGCCGAAAACGAGATCCGGAACATGCTGTTCCCGCCGGCGGAGATCGTCTCGTTCCACTCCGACGTGATGACGCTGAACCCCGGCGACCTGTTCAGCACGGGGACGCCCGGCGCGGCGCCCGTCGACCCCGGCGACGAGGTGCGGGCGGTCGTCGAGGCGATCGGGACCGTCGACGCGCCGGTGACGCGGTAGAGCCCCCCGCAGGCAGGCACATTTATTACCTGCTGTTCGGTTAGGTGCCGATATGTACCGCGTACTGCTCCCCGTCGGTGGGGACTCCGAGCACGTGCTGGCCGCGGCCGAGGCGGTCGCGTCGTTACCGAACGCCGCCGAGGAGGTCGAAGCGGTGATACTCAACGTGTACGAGGGGTTCGAGGTCAGCGGCGAGGGCGGTCGCGTCGACTCCGAGGACGTGTGGAACGAGGAGAACTATCCCGAGAGCGTCGACGTCGTCGAGGACCGGCTGGCGGAGGCCGGGATTTCGACGTCGCGGCGGCGCGAACACGGCGACCCCGCCGACACGATCGTCGAGGTCGCCGCGGAGCTCGACGTCGACAGCGTCACCATGAGCGGGCGGCGGCGGAGCCCGACCGGTAAGATGCTGTTCGGGAGCACGACCCAGTCGGTGTTGCTCGGCGCCGACCGTCCGGTGACGGTGATCCTCGAGGAGTAGGGCAAAACCTGTATCTCAGTCGTCAGAAACGGAACATTCTCTCCCGTTAAACCGAAATAAACAGGAACATTGTTAATGATCGACCGAATGGTCATCATTGAGCATGGCAGATAAATCGATCAATCGACGCAAGTTCCTGTACGGCACGGGCGCAGTAGGTATCACCGGGCTCGCCGGCTGCAGCGGCGACGGCGGAGACGGGTCCGACGGCGACGATGGGTCCGACGGCGACGACGGGTCCGACGGCGACGACGGGTCCGACGGCGACGACGGCGGCAGCGAGGACCTCTCGCTGCGCGTCGGGACGTCCGCCGGCGGGACCCAGGACGTCGGCCTCGCCGTCGAGCGCGCGGTGAGCCAAGAGAGCGACACCCTGAGTTACTCGACGATCGAGAGCCCGGGATACATCGGCACGATCCGCCGGATGGCGAACAACCAGTTCAACGCCGGCATCACCGACAACAACTCGCTGGCGAAGGCGATCGACGACAGCGGGGCGTTCGAAGACGAGCCCGTCGACCGCATTCCGCAGTACGGGTTCTACGCGTTCCCGTACAGCATTTATATTATCGCGCGCGACGACACCGACATCGAGACCTTCGACGACCTCGCCGGCGCGAACGTCTACCCCGCTGAGCCGGGGTACTCGACGCGCGCGACGACCCTCGACGTCTGGTCGCAGGAGCCGACGGCGGACGTGTACGAGGAGATGAACATCCAGAACATGGGTGTCGACTCCGCGCCCGGCGCGATGGAGGAGGGCAACATCGACGCCTCCATCGCGTACGGCACGCCCGGCGTGCGGTACACCGGGTTCGTCCAAGAGATCGCCTCCCGGATCGACGTCCACTACGTCGAACCGACCGACGCGCTGCGCGAGTCGGCCGAGATGTATCCGGGCGCCGGGTTCGGCACCACGAGCTACGACGACTGGCCCATCGCGGACACCGACATCGGCACCGACGAGATGTTCCACTGGAACCTCGAGGTGAACTACACGTTCAACCCCGAGGCGAACCCGGACGCCGTCTACGAGCTGTGTCGCGTCGTCGACGAGCACAACGACGTCGTCAACGAGGGCGAAGCGCAGTTCAACGACTTCGGGTCCACCGAGGACATGCTCGGCTCGGCCCGCGAGAACATCCCGGTTCACCGCGGCGCGGTGCAGTACTACCAGGACAACGACGCCTGGGACGACAGCCTGACCGAAGGCGAGGGCGCCTGATCGCCCGGTAACCGGGCGTTCCTCCCCGCTCCCGGGGCGTACCGATCAGTAATTTAAAATCACGGACTACGTAACCGACAACCCAGACGCCAACCATGACACTCCCAACCACGCCCGGCCCGACGAACAGCCACGCTGACGAACGCTGGCACCAATGAGCACGGAAACGGCCTCGACTGAACCCGAGTCCGGACTGCTTCGCGGGCTCAACGTCACGGTCACGGCGGCGGCGCTGCTGTTCTGGGCCGGCGTCCTCTACTGGGCCCATACGCAGGCGATCTCGCAGGTACAGTTCGCCACCGCGTTCGTGGGCGGCATCATGACCGTGTACGCGCTCAACGAGACCCGACTCGCGATCGGCGACGGCGACTGGATCGACGGCGCCGTGCTGATCGCGGCGTCGCTGTCGCTGATGACCGCGTCGGCGTTCTTCGCGATCAACTTCGAGGACGTGTACCTCCAGCGGCAGGGGTACGCGCTCGAACACGAGTACATGCTCGCGCGGCTCGTGGTTATCTCGCTGATGTACCTCACGTGGCGCGAGTTCGGCAACGTGTTCCTCGGGCTCATCTTCGCCGTGTTCGGGTACGCGATGTACGGCAACCTCGTCCCGGGCGTGCTGGGGCACGCGGGAATGAACGAGGCGACGCTGCTCCAGGCGACTGTGACCGACCTCTACGGGTTCTACGGGAGCCTCACGCAGATCACGGCGTCGTGGATCGCGCCGTTCCTGCTGTACGCCGGCCTCCTGTTCGCGTACGGCGCGTTCGACCTCATCTTGCGGGTCGCCATCGTCGCCGCGAAGTACATCGAGTCGGGAATCGCCCAGACCGCCGTGCTCTCCTCCGCCGTCATCGGCTCTATCAACGGCTCGTACACCGCCAACGCGGCGATGACGGGGTCGTTCACCATCCCGACGATGCAGGAGGCCGGGATGCAGGGTCACCGGGCGGCGGGCATCGAGGCGGTCGCCTCCACCTCCGGGCAGGTGCTCCCGCCCGTGATGGGCGCGTCCGCGTTCGTGATGGCGTCGTACCTCGGCGTCCCGTACCTCAGCATCGTCGTCGCCGGCCTCGTGCCGGCCGCGATCCTGGTCGTGTCCATCTCCATCGCAGTCCACTACCTCGCCATCTCCGACGCGAGCAGTCAGGACATGGAGTTCTCCGAGTTCTTCGACGACGAGCTCTCGACGGAGAAGAAAGTGTTCGAGGCGCTCCGCTTCGGCGTCCCGTTCGCGCTGCTCATCTACCTGCTCGGGGTCGTCCAGTACACGGTGATGACGTCCGCGCTGTACACGGTGGTCGCGATGATGATCACGGGAACGCTCATGCCGCCGCTCCAGCGGATCGTCGACAGCAGCGGCGTGGGGCCGGGCGGAGAGCTCGTCACGCAGGTGAAAAACACCGTCTACGGGATCCGCCGCGGCGCCATCATCCTGGCGCCGATCGCGATCATCCTGGTCGTCATCAGCGGCGTCGTGAACCTCTTCAGCACGACCGGTATCCCGGCGAAGATCGCGCTGCTGCTCATCAACATCTCGGGCGGCGTGCTGCTGTTCGCGGTGCTGCTCGGGATGGCGGTCGCCATCCTGATGGGCGTCGGGATGCCGACGGTCGCCGCGTACGTCATCGTGGCCATCCTCATCGTGCCGACCTTCGTCTCCGACTTCGGCGTCGAGCCCATCACGGCCCACTACACGATGTTCTACGCGGCCATCCTCGCGGGGATCACGCCGCCGGTGGCGACCGCGGCGGTGATCGCGGCGGGGATCGCGGAGGCGAACTTCTGGCGGACCTGCGGCGCCGCGATCCGGATCGCCGCGCCGCTTTTCGTCCTTCCGGTCGCGTTCGTCTACAACCCCGGCCTGGTCTCGATGGACCCCGGCGTCAACACACTGTACGTCGGGCTGCTCGTGCTGTTCGGTGCGGTGGCGATCATCTACGGGCTGAACTACCCGTTCAAGATGCGCGCCGGGCGGAAGGTCGGCACGCGGGCCCTGCTCGCGACGCTCGGCGTCCTCATCATGGTGTATCCGAGCAACGTCGCGAAGATCGCCGGGATCGCCGCCTTCGCCGCCGTCTTCGTGGCCGAGAAGGTGA
The DNA here is from genome assembly GCF_046498025.1 of Halorubrum sp. Lineage (NCBI taxonomy): Archaea > Methanobacteriati > Methanobacteriota > Halobacteria > Halobacteriales > Haloferacaceae > Halorubrum > Halorubrum sp. The sequence continues at coordinate 38,505 of NZ_JAWOBM010000071.1, read as the reverse complement.
TGATCCGCGGGCTCTCGCTGCCGTTCGGTAGGGGGGCGAGCCAATGAGCGCCGACGACTCCCCCGAGGCGGTCGCAGAGGAGTCCATGCAGCAGGCCGGCGGCCTCGGCGAGATCATTCCCGAACCGCTGATGCCGGCGTGGAGGCAGGTCGAGAAGGTCCAGGCGTTCCGCCGGACGCACGGCGAGACGTACGTCGGGGCCCTGGAGCTGCTCACCGCGCTCGCGCTCACCGCCGGCTACGTCTGGTGGCTGCTCATCTTCCTCGAACTGCTGTGAGGGCGGGAGCGACGTAGCCGCCGTCGGCTTTGTTACCCTATTCGAACCACTCCGCGGCGCGTTCGACGTCCTGCGGGATATGGTAGTCGCGCTCGCACACGTCGTCGAGATACGAGCGCAGCTCGGGCGCGAACTCGTGGTGCGCGCAGCGCTCGACGATCAGCTCGGCGCGCTCGACCGGCGACAGCCCCCGCACGTCGGCGACGCCCTGTTCGGTGACGAAGACGTCGACGTCGTGTTCGGTGTGATCCACGTGGAACACCTGCGGGACGACCCGCGAGACGGCGCCGTCGTTCAGCGTCGAGGGGAGCGCACACACCGTGATGAGCGAGTTCCGGTTGAAGTCGGCCGAGCCGCCGATCCCGTTTATCATCCGCTCGCCGCGGACGTGCGTGGAGTTGACGTTGCCGTAGACGTCGAACTCGATGGCGCTGTTCACGCCGATCACGCCGAACTGGTCGATGAGCCCCGGGTGGTTGGAGACGTCGGCCGGCCGGAGCACCACGTCCTCGGCGTAGCGCTCGACGTCGTCGAACAGGCGCTCCTGTCCCTCGTCGGTGAGCGCGAGCGACGTGGCGCTCGCGGCTTCCAACCCGCCGGCGTCGAGCATGTCGAAGAGGCCGTCCTGGATGAGCTCGCCGAAGTAGGACACCTCGCGGTCGCCGAAGTCGAGCGCCTGCAGCTCGCCCATCAGGGCGTTCCCGAGCGAGCCGACGCCGAACTGCAGGTGGACCGCGTCGTCGAAGACGGGAGAGCGCGCCAGCTCCCCGCGGAGGAACGAACCGAGGTTGGCGGCGATCGCGAGGTCGTCGTCGGTCGGGTCGCGGAACGTGTACGTCGAATCGGGGACCTCCGTCTCGACGACGCCGGCGAGCTTCTCGGGGTCGAACCCGACGTGTGCGGTTCCGATCCGCTCGCCGGGCGAAGAGAGCGGGATGGGCCCGCGGTCCGGCGGCGCGTTCGGCCGGTACACGTCGTGGAGCGCCTGCAGTTCGAGCGGCTGGTGACGGTTGAGTTCGACGTACAGCTCGTCGGCGGCCTCGACGAAGGCGGGGGCCTGCCCAAGCGACGTTGAGGGGATAAACCAGTCCTCGCCGACCGCGACCGCCTCGACGACGGCGACGTCGGGCTCGACGAGCCCGCCGTACTGGACCTCGTCGCCGATCGAGGAGGCGTTGCGGTCGCTGAAGGCGATCTCGCGGGCGTCGGTCTTCTCGCGGGCGACCCGCGAGGACTGGTAGGAGAAGCGGCGCTCGACCTGCCCGGAGCCGACGAGTTCGACGTCGATCTCGTCGCCGACCTTCCCGCTGGCGACCAGCGTGAGCGACAGGTCGCGGGGTGAGGACGCCAGCGCGAGCGGGATCGCCTTGGGGTAGCCGACGCTGCCGAAGCCGCTGGTGAGCACCGTCGCGTCGGGCTCGATCGCGGCGGCCGCCGCCTCCGCGTCGACGATCGGCACGTCGCCGTGGAGCCGGGTCTCGACCGGCCGACGCGCTGGGACGCGGTTCATCGGGTCCCTCGACCCGACCGGGAGACGCGCTCGCGAGGGGCGGTGCGACCGTCGGTGGCGGCTCGGACGCGGCCGCCGGGAGTCGGCGATGTCATGGTCGAAACGGGGACGCGCCGCGCCGGAGCGTGGACTCCGTCGGCGTCGTCCCGCGAGTGGTGGGCGCAACGTCGGACGGCCGGGACTTAAATCGTGAGATCCGGCGGGGGGTCGAGCGGAGGGGGCGCGCGGAGCCGCCGGCGGGGCGGCAAACGCGGAGCCGCCGGCGGAGGTGGCGAACGTGGAGCCGCCGGCCGAATCCGGCCGAGGCGGCGTTCCGGCGGCGCTACAGGTCGTACTGGTCGCGGACCAGCCCGTTGAGGCCGCGCTCTTCCAGAACGTCGAGCGGCGCGAGCATGTCGAGCTGGACGACGCCCGGGAGCCGGCCGATCTGGACGCCGCCGGTGAACGTACAGCGCGCGCGGACCTCGCCCTCGCTCATGTCCAGGAGCGTCGTCGCGCGGTCGAAGGCGTTCTGCGTGGCGTCGTTGACGGTGGCGCCGGAGCCGACCACCTGAATCGGCGCCGTCTCGGTCTCCGTCTCGACGCCGTGTTCGGCGCCGAGCGCGCGGCCCGCCTCGCGCTCCGCGTCGGTGTACGGCGCGCTGATGAAGGGGAGGTCCTCCTCGTTCGGGAGCAGCACGGGGCCGTCGAGCTCGAGCCCCTCGATCACCTCAATGTCCATGGTGACGGTGCCGCTCACGTCGGTGGTGTGGAGGGAGAGCTCGCCGTCCCCCTGGTTCGCGTGGAGGTCGCCGACGTAGATTCCGGCGCCGTCGACGGCGACGGGGCAGATCAGCGTGGCGCCCGCCCGGACCTCCGGGATGTCCATGTGGCCGTCGGTGCGCTTCTCCAAGTCCGCCTCGGTCTCGATCCCGTAGTCGTGGTCGGCGCCGATGAGGCTCTGCCCGAAGTCCCCCGCGTTGTGCGAGTCGGGCATCGTCACCGACGGCGTCGTCCCGATGTTGCCGACGAACGGCCGGAGGCGACCGAGCGTGCCGGGCATCCCGTCGGGCTCGTACAGGAGGATCGGGTGTTGCCGGGAGTTCTCGGGGATGTCCATCACCTCGTCGGCGTCGGTCGCGAGCGCGTGGGCGCCGTCTTTGTCGAGCGTGACGCCGACCGCGTTCTCGTGGTCGAACGCGACGGTGTAGCCGTACTCGAAGCCGAACGAGGAGGCGTTGGCGCCGCACTCGGCACAGCGGATCGCGTCCTCGCCGGTCCCCTCGACGTAGGAGTCGGGCCACGTCGTCCCGCACTCCGGACAGCGGTGGTCGACGAACGGGTCGTCGCGGAACGCCTCCTCGCGCTCGGCCATCGACCCCGTGCTCGTCGCCATGCTCGTCACCTCCACGTCGCGGATGCGGATCGCGACGGCGTCGCCGACCTCGGCGCCCTCGACGCGGATCGGTCGCGTCACCTCGTGACCGCCCCGGAACGAGGGGGTGACCATCGGCCCCCAGCAGCCCGGCGGCGTGTACGTCTTCACCGTGCCGCCGTCGGCGACGGTCCCGGCCCACTCCTGGTCCGGACCGACCAGCCCGAGCGTGTACTGATCGACGTACAGCTCCTCTTTCACGTCCTGCTGTGACATAACACACCACGGTACGTGACACGCCGGAATAACGCTACTGTTCGCGGAACCGACAGGGGGGATAATCAGTGAGAGGTGATTAACTAACAGAAAAATTTGTTTGGCTAGAATAATACTTAAACTGTCATATAGGTGCTGACCGGTTCATCCAGAACAGTTCCACGTTCTGAAGGGCTAAGACCCATTAATTCGACGCAAAAGACGTTCCGTATCCCGACGGCGGCGGATCAGAGTCAAGATGTCGTACAGCGAGCGCATAACGGCTGATTTGGTCCGTCTAACCGAGATTAAGATCCTCTCTCGGACGCCGACAGGTTCTCTAGAAAGTGAGTTTATATATGATTCGTATAATACCTGTACTTCTGATATACTGGCTTCCGGAACCGACTCTCTCGAACCGACTACGCCGCGCGGTCGGCGGCGCCGTCGACCAGCTCCTCGGCGACGGTCGCGGCGTCCATCAGGGCCGGGTCGATCGCCAGGTCGGAGACGCCGGCGACGAACGCCGGCAGCGACCGCTCGGCGTACGTCACGGCGAGGACGCTCGGGTTCAGCTCCTTGGCGATCGGGATCCCGGTCGCCTCCTCGACGTCGGTGAGGACGAAGTAGGCCGCGTCGGCGATTCCGGCGTCGGCGAGCGCGTCGGCGGTGACGAGCCCCTCTATCCGACGGATCTCGACGCCGAACGCGGCGAGCTCCTCGCCGAGACCGTGCTCGTCGGGGCCGGCGACGACGGCGACGTCGCCCTCGGCGCGACCGCCGTCGGGGCGGGCGGGGGTCCCCGCCATCACTCGTACTCGATCGTCGCGGGCGGCTTGTGGGTCACGTCGTAGACGACGCGGGCGACGTTGTCGTTCTGGCCGGTGATCCGGCTCTGGATCCGCTGGAGCGTGCTCCAATCGAGCTCCTGCGCCCGGGCGGTCATCCCGTCACGGCTCTCGACCGAGCGCACCGCGACGACCCAGCCGTGCACGCGGTTGTCGCCCTTTACCCCCGTCGCCTTCCCGAGGACGGCGGCGAACGCCTGCCACGGGTCGTACTCCTCCAGCTCCTCCTCGACGACGTAGGTCGCCTCGCGGGCGACCGCGGCCTTCTCCGGGGTCACCTCGCCGACGATCCGGACGGCGAGCCCCGGGCCGGGGAACGGCATGCGCTCGGAGATGATCTCCTCTAACCCGAGCTCGCGAGCGACCTCGCGGACCTCGTCCTTGTACAGGTCCCGTACCGGCTCGACGATCCCCTCGAAGTCGACGGCCTCGGGGAGCCCGCCGACGTTGTGGTGCGACTTGATGTTCCCCTCGGACTCGATGCGGTCGGGGTAGATCGTCCCCTGCACCAGGTAGTCCGCGTCGACGTCGCGGGCGACGGTCTCGAACTCGTCGATGAACCCCTCGCCGATGACGTGGCGCTTCTCCTCCGGGTCGGTGACGCCCGCCAGCCGGTCGAAGAAGCGCTCCTGCGCCTCGATCACCCGCAGCGACTCCATGAACGAGAACGTCTCGCGGATCTCGTCCGTCTCGCCCTTCCGCATCAGCCCGGTGTCCACGTAGACGGGCGTGAGCTGGTCGCCGACCGCCTCGTACGCGAGCGTCGCCGCGACCGAGGAGTCGACCCCGCCGGAGAGGGCGATCACGGCGTTCGCGTCGCCGATCGCCTCCCGGATCTCCGCTATCGCCTCGTCGATGAATGCCTCCGTCTCGACCATCTATAGCCTCACGTCCGCGTTGCGCTCGGTTGTGTCCGTCGATCCCAGCGCCGCCTGCACGAGGGCGACGAACGGCGGGCTCGCGCGGTCCGGGCGCGACCGGAACTCGGGGTGCGCCTGCGTCCCGAAGAAGAACGGGTGGTCCGCGCGCTCTAGGATCTCCATGCGGTTGTCGGCGCGGCCGGAGAACGTCAGCCCGTCGGCCTCCAGCTCGTCGATGAACTCGGGGTTCACCTCGTAGCGGTGGCGGTGGCGCTCAGTGCAGGAGTCGGCGCCGTACACCGACGCGGCGAGCGTGCCGGGCTGGATGTCGGTCTCGTGGGCGCCGAGCCGCATCGTCCCGCCCATGTCTTCCGTCTCGTACTGGTCGGGAAGCAGGTCGATGACGGGGTACGGGGTGTCCGGATCGATCTCCGCGGAGTGGGCGCCCGCCAGCCCGAGCACGTTGCGCGCGTGCTCGACGACCGCCATCTGGAAGCCTAAGCAGAGCCCGAGGAAGGGGACGTCGTTCTCGCGGGCGTACCGGACCGCCTCGATCTTCCCGTCCGTGCCGCGGGAGCCGAAGCCGCCGGGGACGACGACCGCGTCGGCCGACGCGAGGCGCTCCTCGTGGAGGTCCCGCGTCTCGTCGGCGTCGACCCAGAGCACGTTCACTTCGGTCTCGGTCTGGATCCCGGCGTGTTTCAGGGCCTCGTGGATCGACATGTACGCGTCTTCGAGGGCGTACTTTCCGACGAGGGCGACGTCGACCTCGCGGTCGCGCTCGCGGGTGACTAACTCGCGCCACTCGGTCGAGCGCTTCGCCTTCGGGAGCGCCTCGTCGGCGAGCCCGAGCCGGTCCATCACGTACTCGTCTAACCCCTCGTCTTCCACCATCAGCGGGACGTGGTAGATGTCCTCGACGTCGGGATTCGAGAAGACGGCGTCCGTCGAGACGTCGCAGAACAGGGCGATCTTCTCTTTCGTCTCCGGGTCGAGCCGGTTCTCGGAGCGCCCGACCAGGACGTCCGGCTGGAGCCCGATCGACCGAAGCTCCTTCACCGAGTGCTGGGTCGGCTTCGTCTTCTGCTCGCCGTTCTTCGAGTAGGGGACGAGCGTGACGTGGGTGAAGAGGATGTCCTCGTCGTCCTCCTCGTGGGCGAACTGCCGGAGCGCCTCCAGGAAGGGCATCGACTCGATGTCGCCGACCGTGCCGCCGATCTCGACGAGACAGACGTCCGACCCCTCGGCGGCCTCGCGGATGCGCCGCTTGATGTCGTCGGTGACGTGCGGGATGATCTGGACGGTCTTGCCGAGGTAGTCGCCGGCGCGCTCGCGCTCGATGACGTGCTGGTACGTCTTCCCCGTGGTGACGTTGTGGTCGAACGTCATGTCGGTGCCGAGGAAGCGCTCGTAGTTGCCCAAGTCGAGGTCGACCTCCCCGCCGTCCTTGAGCACGTACACCTCGCCGTGCTCGTACGGGTTCATCGTCCCGGCGTCGACGTTGAGATAGGGGTCCACCTTCACCGCGGTGACGTCGAAGCCCGCGTTCGCGAGGAGTCGCCCGGTGCTGGCGGCGGTGATCCCCTTCCCCAGCCCGGACATGACGCCGCCGGTGACGAACACGAACTTCCGACCCAGCGACGGGTCGTACCCTGTGTCAGGATCCGTTGGCATATCGACCGTCCGTCAGGGGCCGGCAAAACCGTTTCGGACCCTCCGGTTCGAGTGGACATTCGTGACGTACTCGCGTCGCGCGTCGAGGGACGTCGTCTCCTGATACCGGCGCCTCACTCCGGCGCGGCGAGCTTGTAGCACATCCCGGCGTCGTCCGAGTTCTCCGGGGCGCGCTCGGCGTAGTAGATCGCGTCGTCGGTGACGAGCGGCGCGCTGGTCACGTCCCCCTTCCCCTCGACGGTCCACGCGACCGAGCCGTCCGCGCGGTCGAGCGCGTAGAGGTTCGCGTCGTACGACCCCGCCAGGACGTGCTCGTTCGTCGCCGTCACGCTCCCCGTCACCCAGCCGTTCACCGGCGTCGACCACTCCTCCTCGCCGGTCGCGAGGTCGATCGCGTAGACGTTGCCGTCGTGGCTCCCGACGTAGGCCGTCCCGTCGTGGACCGCGGGGGCGCACATGACCATATCGTCGGTTTCGAACTCCCAGAGGCCGGTGCCGTCCGCGACGTCGACGGCGGTGACCGTCTCGGCCCACGAGGGGACCACCGCGATCCCCCGGCTGACCGCGATCGGCGCCTTCACGTCGCCGCCGGTGTCGTACGTCCACGCGCGCTCGCGGTCGGAGAACGACCACGCGTAGACGTGACCGTCGTTGGAACCGAACAGGAAGCGGTCGCGCTCCAGGTCGACGGCGACCGTCGAGTGCGGGTGGTCGGTCGGCCGGTCGTCGCGCCAGTCCACGTCGCCGCTCTCGGCGTTCATGACGACCACGGTCCCGCTCGGCGTCGCGTACTCGACGGCGACGTACAGCTTCCCCTCGTGGTATGTCGGGCTGGCGGCGGCCGCGTCGCCGACGTCGGTCTGCCACTCGATCTCGCCGTCCGCGACGGACACCGCGGAGACGACGCCGTCGTAGGTCCCCACGTACGCCGTGCCGTCCGCGATCGCGGGGGTGCCGTGGCTCCCGCGGTCGTCGTCGGAGAGGGAGGTCGACCAGTTCGTCGTCCCGTCGGTCGCGAGCGACTGGATCCGGCCCGTGTCGTCGGCGACGAGGATCTCGCCCGACGGCGTCAGCATCGGGCTTCCCTTCGAGGCCGTGTGGTCGCCGCGGTTCGCCGGCACGGCCCACCGCACCTCGACGGTCTCCGGGATCGTCGCGTCGACGTGGCCGTGGTTGCGGAGCCCCTGCCGGAACTGCGAGGCGAGCCCGTCTGGCGACTGCGGCCGGTCGTCGAGGTCCAGCGGGAGGTCGGCACCCTCGAAGTCGGATTCTCCGTCGTCGTCGCCCATTAGGTCGCCGCCGAGCGAGCTACATCCCGCGAGTCCCGCGACGCCGGCGGCGCCGGCGACGCGGAGCCAATCGCGACGCGTCCGTTCGGTCATGGGGCCCGATTCGCGGGTGAGAATAAAAAGCCACGGCGGTCGAGGTCGCGGGCGGCGCGGTGGTCGAGCGATGCCTCGGTGGTCGAGCGATGCCTCGGTCGTCGAGCGCTGCCGCGGCGGTCGGACGGCGGCCCGAAGCCGATCCCGCAGCGAAAAACACTCGTGGCCGGCGGCCGCATCGAACGCCCGCCATGAACTGGTCCCCGATCCCTCCCGCGGTCGCCGCGGTCGTCGCGGTCGTCGTCTCCGTCACGCGTCGCCTCCCGCCGCTCCTCGTCGGGACGTCGATACCGGCCCCGCCGGCGGAGCGCGTCGCGCTGTACACGCTCGGCGGGCGGTTCGTCTCGTTCGTCCTGGTCTACGGCCTCCTGTTCGGCGTCGCCGTCGCGGTCGGTCGGCGTCGCGGGTCGACCGACGGGGACGGAGCGACGGTGCTGGCGACCGGTCTCGTCGCCGCGGTCGCGTACCTCGTCGCGAGCGCGGCGCTGCTCCTCGTCCTCGACACGGGGGCGGTCCTCGCGAACGCGGTCGCCGGCCTCGGGAGCGGCGTCGGCCTCGGCGTTCAGCTGGCCGTCGTCGCCTTCGCCGGGCTCGCGCTGGCGGAACGGCTGTAATCGACGCGGATTGTAGTCGGTGGATCGGCGATGAGCGTCTCCGAAGCCCCAGCCGCTCGTTTATAAACGGTTATTGCTGAGCCGGCAGCGAACGCCCACAAAGCCCCAGCCGCGAGGCGGGCGCACGCTCGCTGTGCTCCTCGGTCGCTCGTTTCACTCGCTCTCTGCGGTGCTTACGTCGTCATCAGAACGCTTTGTGTTCTGATTGGCTCACGAGAGCTCTGCTCCCGTGAACGCCTGCGCCCGCCTCGCGACTGCCCCTTTGAGCCCCGCCCAACCGCGCCGCGACCGCAACCTCAGGCCTCCCCAGCCTCGTCGCTCACTTCGTTCGCGACTCCCTCGCACGCGCACCTCGTGGCCGCCGATGGCGGCCACTCGGAGGCGCGCGCCGACCGCAGTTGTTTATATATTCAGCCGTCGCTCGCCGACGTTGAGGAATTTTGCGAGGGAAGAGCGCTCCTTGAGCGCCTTCCGCATCACGGGGGTGGACCCCGACGATGCGAGGGGAGGGATTTGAACCACGGTCGCGCCGGAGGCGCTCCCTGATTCAAATCCTCCCCCCTGTGCATTCGCGCGTTGTGGACGCGCTCATGCGAGGGGAGGGATTTGAACCCACGGACCTCTACAGGAGCGGATCTTGAGTCCGCCGCCGTTTCCGGGCTTGGCTACCCTCGCACGCAGTCGAAACGAGGCCCTCGCGGAGATTTAAACCACCGGTTTTTCCGCGCCGGTGACTGCCCGCGGGACCGGACGCCGCGCGTGACGCCTCACGTCGTGGCGACGTCGGCCCACACGAGGCGGTGGTCCGAGGCGGCTTCCACGTCGTCCGCGAGTCCGCGCTTGTTCGCGTCCGAACTCGGCCAGACGACCGAGGACGAACGCAGCGAGAGGTCCGGCGAGGGGAGGACCCAGTCGACGTGGGCGATGCCGGAGCTGAACTCCGCCGTCGCGTACTGATTCCCCTTCTGCGCGCCGCCGGGGCTGGTGGGGAGGCTGCGGCTGTCGAAGTCGTCGTTCTCGACGAAGAACTCCGTCGCCGGATCGAGCGGCTCGTCACCGGGCCCGGCGTTCATGTCGCCGAGCAGGACGTAGGAGGCGTCGTCGTCGAGGCCGCCGTGCGTTCCGGAGTCGTCGTAGATGTACTCCGCGCCGGCGACGTAGTCGGCCCAGAACCGGTTCTCGTCGTGGTTCCAGCGCCCGTTGAAGTTGTTGACCCCGTCGAATCCGGTCGGTGTCGGATGCGAGAACAGCCCGTGGACGGTCTCGCCGTCGACGTCGAACGGCACGTCGATGTGCGTCTTCGAGGAGAGCCGGAAGACGTCCAGATCTCCCTCCTCTTTGGTCAGGTAGATCGCGGTCTCGTCTTCCCCCGGATCGGTCACGACCCCCTCCTCGCCTGCGACCGGGATCAGGTTATCGGGCATGTCCGCCCACAGGAACTCCTGAAACGACCGTATCGCGTCCTCTTCGAAGGGGTACTTGCTCGCGATTCCGAACGCGAACTGGCCGGGATAGAACCCGAACCCGAAGGCGTCGTCGGGGCGCTCACCCGCCTCACCGTCCTTGTTGAAGTCGTAGTCATCCTCCGGGAGGAGCCCGGTGTTGCTCTCGGGCTGGAGCGTGTACTCGTACTCGATCCCGTCCAGGTTCTTCTCCTGCGGGACGCTGAGGTAGTTGTCGACGAACGCCTCGATGTTGGTCCGGTCCGTAGGGACGCCGTCGTCGACCGTCGCCTCCTGAACGTTGTTCGCGAGCTCGTTGACGACGAGCACGTCCGGGTCGACCTCCTGTACCACGCGAGCGGCGGCCTCCGCCTGCCCGTCGCCCGGCTCCTGCACTTGGTCCGTCTCGAAGTTCTCGACGTTGAACGCGGCGTACCGCGGGGTTGGCGCGTTACCTCGCCCCTGCCCCGCGACCGTGCCGACGATACCGGGCACCGTCGCCGCCGCGCCGATCGACTTCAGTACGCTCCGCCGTGAGGTGTTATCCCGCATGCGACCAGTCGTTTTAGTTATCCGATATTAAATTTTTAAATATTTCTCAGGTGACTGATGGGCATTTAATTGACGCCGAGCCCGTACCCCCTAGCTCACAGCGCGATCATCGCGACGCCGACGACGGCGAGGAGGGCGGCGACGAGGCGGACGCGGAAGTAGCGCTCGCCGAGGACGACCCCGCCGAGCACGACGGCGACGATCGCCTGCGTGTTGATCACCGGCGAGGCGACGCTCGCGGGGAGCGAGGCGAACGCGACGGTGGTCAGGTGCTCGCCGAGCGCGACGATCGCGCCGGCCGCGAGGAACTTCGGCGCGTCGCGCCGGGTCACGGCGGGCGGGTTCCGCACCGCGGCGGGCAGCAGCACGAGCCCCGCGCCGGCGAGGAGCAGCGGCACCCACAGCGTCCCGGGGATCGCGAGCTCCTGTAACGCCACGCGCTTCCCGAGGTCGGCGACGGCGTAGCACGCCGCGCTCACTAAGGCGAGCTGTGCGGGCCGGGAGCGAACGGCCCCGACCAGCGGAGCGAGCAGGCTCCCGGGCTCGTAGTTCGCGACGTACACCGCCGCGGTGGCGACGACGACCCCGGCGACCTGTACCGGCGCGAGCACCTCGCCGAGCAGCAGCACCTCCAGCGGGAGCACGAACATCGGGACCACCTTGTTGATCGGGGTCACGTAGGAGACGTCGCCGCCCTCGATCGCCCGGAGGAAGAGCACGAACGCGGCCGCGGTGGCCGTCGCGGTCACGGCGACGACGGCGACGGCCGCGGGGTCGACCGCCGCGAGCGCCCCGAGGAGTCCGGCGAGCGCGCCGCTCGGGTCGCCGACGGGATCCGCTCCGGCGAGACCCGTCCCGTCGAGGGAGGCCGTCGCGACCGTCACCGGCAGGAACCACGCGATCGCCGCCGCGTTGATGAGCACCGTGAGCCCGGCGGGCGGGTACCCCGAGAAGGATCGCTTCAACACGAAAATGTAGCTCCCCCAGACGACCGCGGCCCCGAGAGCGAAGGGGAGCCCGAGGTCCATTGACCGGTCCGACGCCGGCCGCCGAAAAGAACCGTTCGATCCCGACGACAGAGCGCGGTCGCTTACGCGGGCGCCTCGTCCGCGTCGCCGTCCGTGACGACCTCGTCGTCGGCCGCGGGCGCCTCGTCCGCGGGGACGCGTTCGCTCGCGACCTCCATGGCGTACCCGGCGATCCCGGCCGCTGCGGCGCCGATACCGATGGCGCGGATCTGTCTAAGATACGCCGGCTTCGCTTCGAGTTCGTCCGCGTTCTCGAAGTTCTTCCCGATCATCTTCCGGGTAAGCGACACGCTGAGCCCCGGGGCGACCGCGGTGAGGAGCCCTTGGCCGATCACGAGCAACGATCCGAACTTGCGTTTCGACCCGTCGTCGACCTTGCCACACGGCATCTCGTCGCTGTCGAGCATACTCTCGTGTAGGCTTCCGAGACGCATGAATATTGTGCAATTTCTACACTCGTGCAACCGGAACGCGACACCGCGACCGCGGGAGAGACCGGAACGCAGCCGTCACCGGCACGAAAGCGTTAGCACCCCGGCCGCCCGTTACTCGGGCATGGACGACCACACCCGGGATCCGGGCGTCGCCCCGCCGCTCGGAGACCCGACCGGGTGGCACGCGGCCGGCAACGGGTCGGACCGCGACCGGGCGGACGACGGAGCGCCCGACGCCGAGACCGACCTCGCCGGCGGCTACTGGGAGCACGCCACGCTCCGCCGGGCGACCGAACACGGCGTCCGGCTGTTCAACGCCGGCGAGTACCACGAGTCGCACGACTGCTTCGAGGACGAGTGGTATAATTACGGGAGCGGCACCACGGAGAGCGCGTTCCTCCACGGGATGGTGCAGGTCGCGGCGGGCGCGTACAAGCACGTGGACTTCGAGAACGACGACGGGATGCGGTCGCTGTTCGAGACGGCGCTCCAGTACCTCCGGGGCGTCCCGGACGACTTCTACGGCGTGGACGTCGCCGAGGTGCGCGCGACGCTCCGAGCCGCGCTCGACGACCCCGCCGCGCTCGACGGCTGGCGGATCCCCCTCGACGGCGCTCGCCCGGAGGCGTACCCGGCGGACTACGAGTACGCCGAGCGGATCGACGAGGGGCACTGAGTCGTACCCGCGATCCGAACGCCACTTATCGCCAGAGCGCGTCGCACGGGTATGGACGTGTACGAACTGGGCGAGGGCGAGCCGGAGGTCGCGGTCGTCGGCGCGATCCACGGCGACGAGCCCTGCGGCGCCCGCGCGGTCCGACGCCTCCTCGACAGCGACCCCGACGTCGAGCGAGCGGTGCGGCTGATCGTCGCCAACGAGGCGGCGCTGGACGCCGGGGTGCGCTACCTCGATACGGACCTCAACCGGGCGTTCCCCGGCGATTCCGACGCGGAGGCTCACGAGGACCAGGTGGCCGCCGAGCTGCTCGCGGCCGTCGAGGGCTGTACCACCCTCGCGATCCACTCGACGCAGTCGTCCGCCGAACCGTTCGCGGTGATCGACTCGGTGGACGAGGTCGCCCGCGCGGTCGCGCCCCACCTCCCGGTCGACGTCGTCATCCAGACGGACGCGTTCACCGAGGGGCGGCTCATCGAACACCCGCACACGCTGGAGGTGGAGGCCGGCCTGCAGGGCTCCGACGGCGCCGCGGACAACGCCTACTGGCTGACGCGGGCGTTCCTGGCCGCGACCGGGGCGCTCCCGGCGCCGGGCGCGGACGACGTGGTCGACGCGGGCGGGCGCGACGACGTCGAGGTGTTCCGGCTCCGCGAGCGGATCCCGAAGCCGGAGGCCGAGACGTACGAGGTGTTCGCGCGCAACTTCGAGCGCGTCGCCGCGGGCGACCGGTTCGCGGCCGCCGACGGCCGGCCGCTCCGCGCCGACGAGTCGTTTTATCCCGTGTTGCTGTCGCCGTACGGCTACCGCGACCAGTTCGGCTACGTCGCCGACCGAGTCGGGACGATCGAGTGAGACGGGTCGGACCGACTATTCGACGAGCTCGATCGTATCGTCGCCGTTCGGCACCGCACAGATGAACGCGCCCGGCTCCTCGCCGTCGTTCCGATACCAGTGCTCGACGCCCGCCGGGATGAGGAGCGCGTCGCCGGGTGAGACGACGTGTTCCTCTCCGCCGATCCCGACCACGTACTCGCCGGCGAGTACGTACTGCTCGTGTTCGACCGCGTTCGTGTGACGCGGGACCGCGGCGCCGGGCGCGAGCTCGAACCGCCGCATCGCGAAGTGCGGGGCGCCGTCCGACTCGTCGAGGAGCACCCCCTTCCGGAGCCCGGCGGCGGCGCCGACCGCCTCGTAGTCGATCTCGTCGCCGCGCTTCAGGACCGCGTCCGATGCGTCCGCCGACCGGTCGTCAGTGGTGTCGTCCATACCGACCGATCGGCGCCGAGGCCTTTATAAACGACGGCGGGGCGGATTGAGGCTGTGCGGTCCCGGAGCCGCCGTCCGACGACTCCGAAGCCGTCGCCGGACGCTCCGGTCGTCACCCCCCGGACGTTTAACCGCCCACCCGACTAAACCGAGGGCATGCGAGGACTCAAAATCGGGACCGTGCTCGGCATCCCGGTCAGGCTCAACTGGACGTTCCTGATCGTGTTGCCGCTGTTCGCCTACCTCATCGGGTCGCAGATCGGGCAGATCACCGAGGTGATGAACGGGGCGCTGGGCGCCGGGATCGACCCGACCGCGCTCGCCGGGGGGCTCACCCCGTGGGCGCTCGGCTTGGCGGCGGCGCTGGGGCTGTTCGTCGGCGTCCTGCTCCACGAGTTCGGCCACTCGATCGTCGCCATGCGGTACGGCTACGAGATCGAGTCGATCACGCTGTGGCTGCTCGGCGGGCTCGCCAGCTTCACGGAGTTCCCCGAGGACTGGAAACACGAGTTCTGGATCGCCATCGCGGGGCCGGTGGTCAGCGTCGCGGTCGGGGCCGTCTGTTACGTCGTGTTCGTCGTCGCACCGGTGGGATCGGACGCCGTTCTCTTCGTGTTCGGGTACCTCGCGCTGTTGAACGTGGTGCTGGCCGGCTTCAACATGCTCCCGGCGTTCCCGATGGACGGCGGCCGCGTCCTCCGGGCGCTCTTGGCCCGGAACCAGCCGCACGCGCAGGCGACCCAGCGCGCCGCCGCGGTCGGGAAGGCGTTCGCGTTCATCATGGGGCTCATCGGGCTGTTCAACCTCCAGCTGCTGTTGATCGTGCTCGCCTTCTTCATCTACATCGCCGCCTCGGGCGAGGCCCAGCAGACGACACTGAAGGCCGCGTTCCAGGACGTCACCGTCAGCGACGTGATGACCGGCCGGGAGGACCTCCACACCGTCACCGAGGACACCTCGGTGGCCGATCTGATGAGCCGGATGTTCGAGGAGCGACACACGGGCTACCCCGTGCTTCACGGCGACAACCTCGTCGGGATGGTGACGCTGGAGGACGCGCGGTCGGTCCGCGACGTCGAGCGCGACGCCTACCGCGTCGCCGACGTGATGGCGACGGACGTGGTCGCGGTCGGCCCGGAGACGGACGCGATGACCGCGCTCCAGACGATGCAGGAGCACGGCGTCGGCCGGCTGCCCGTGGTCGACCGCGAGGAGGACCTCGTCGGGCTCATCTCCCGGTCCGACCTGATGACCGCGTTCAATATCATCCAGACGGGCGGTACCCCGAGCCTCATCAGCGGACGGCAGCAGGTCGGAGACGAGCCCGGCGTGTTCTGAATCGCCGCCCGCGGACCGCGGAGGCCCGCGCCTCCGGCGACCGAAAGCGACTCGTCGCCGACGACCGAACGGCCGCGCATGAGCGAGTCGGACGCGACGGCGGTCCCGGTCACCGTGTACACGCGCGAGAACTGTACCCTCTGTGACGCCGCCCGGGAGACGATCGATGAGACCGCCGCGGCGCTCGACGTGGCGATCGACTTGGAGATGGTCGACGTCGACGACGACCCGGAGCTCGCCGCGGAGTACGGCGAGCGCGTCCCCTACGTGCTGATCGACGGCCACCCGGCGTTCAAGTACAAAGTCGACGAGCGCGAGCTCCGACTGAAGCTGCTCGCCGCGTCCTGAGCGGCCGGTCGAAGAATCGCCCGACCGGCGGACCGCGACCGCTACGCGACCGTCTCCTCGCCGGCGCCCGGCGCCGTCGCCTTCACCCTCGTGACGGCTTCGACCGCGTTCGACCGGGAGGCGTATCCCTCGCCGGAGTCGGCGATGATGTTCCCGTTGCGGTGGCGGAGCCGCCAGCGCCACTCCTCGGCCGCGTCCTCGTAGATCTCGAAGGCCGCGTTGCCAACTTCCAGCACGTCGGCGTCCGGGGCGTAGTCGCGGACGCGTCCGATCGCGTCCTTCGCGCCCGACTTCGAGGCGTACCCCTCGCCGGAGTCGGCGATGACGTTCCCGTTCCGGTGGCGGAGCCGCCAGCGGTACTCGCCGCCCGCATCCTCGTACAGCTCGAAGGTCGCGTTCGCGCCGCCCACGTCACCCGCCGACTCGGCGTCGGACGCGTCGTCACCCGCCGCGGCGTCGAGGTCGTCGAAGGCGGCCCCGGCGGCGTTCGACCGCACGCTGTCGAGCCCCTGACGGGCCTTCGAGCGCGAGGAGTACCCCTCCCCGGAGTCGGCGAGCACGTTCCCGTTCTCGTGGATGAGGCGCCAGCGCCACTGGCCGCCCGCGTCGCGGAACACCTCGAAGGCGGTCGGATCGATCCGGAGGTAATCCGCGGCGGCGACGTGCTCGCGGACGCGGGCGAGCGCGCGCTTCGCGTTCGACTTCGAGGCGTAGCCCTCCCCGGAGTCGCCGACCACGTTGCCGGTGTCGTGGCGGAGCCGCCAGCGCCACTCCTCGGCCGCGTCCTCGAACAGCTCGAACGTCGCGTCGGTCGAGGTCTCGGCAGCGGTCGGAACCGCCACCTCCGGCGACGAGGCGTCTTCGGGCTCCGGCCCGGCGTCGACGGCGACGGCCGCCTCCTCCTCCTCGGCCTCCGGCTCGATCCGGAGGAGGCCGGCGCCGCGCGCGTTCCGCCGGACGCTGTGGAGCCCTTGATGGGCCTTCCCGCGGCTGCTGTACCCCTGTCCCGAGGTCGCGATGACGTTGCCGTTGCGGTGACGGAGCCGCCAGCGCGGCTTCCCGCTCACGTCCTCGAACAGCTCGAACCGAGCCTTGCTCTCGCGCAGCGACGCGGCCTCGGCGCGCGCGGCCGCCGCCTCGTCGTCGAGCTCGTCGGCCCGCTCCTCCGCGGCGGCCAGCTGCTCGCGGGTCGCCGCCAGCTCGTCTTCCGTCGCGGACAGGTCCTCCCGAGCCGCCTCCAGTTCGGCGCTCGTCTCGTCGCGCTCGGCGGCCGCGGCGGCCGCCTCGCCCTGCATCCGCTCGTAGTCCTCGTACACCGGATCGGAGAGCAGCGGGACGACCGTCCCCGCGAGTCCGATGAGGAGCAGCCCCACGCCGTACACCGTGATGACGGCGGGGTCGCCGGACGCGGTGAACCAGCCGTCCGGGAAGATGTTCACGAACCACACGACGCCGAGGACGCTCACCGCCGTCCCGAGATAGCCCAGGTACGTGCCGGCCCGCCGCAGCGGGAATCGGATCACGGCCCCGAGCATCACGAACGGGGGCGCCAGCGCGGCCAGCGCGTATGCGATGCCGCGCGTCGTCGTCTCCGGAGCCGTGAGGAAGAAGAGGACGACCCCGGCCAACCCGAGCAACACGCCGAACCCGAACAGCCAGTAGCCGTTCACCTCGTCGGTCGTGGTCGGCGTGCCGATCCGCCGCTCGTACAGCCCGCCGCTCTGGTCTGGGTTGCTATCACTTGCCATACCCAGAGCCTCTTCGGCCACGCCGTTATAAGTGATGGTGGGAGACGCGTCGCCGCGTGCTCGCAGCCGCGACTACCGCGACCCGAGCGTTTACCACCTGAACGGTCCCTCGTTGGGGTATGCACGTGCTCAGAGGCGGACGCGTCGTCGACGTGACGGGGACCCGCGAGGCCGACGTGGCGGTCGCGGACGGCGAGGTCGTCGCGGTCGGCGACCCGGACGCGGTCGACGAGGCGATGGGGGAGATCGACGGCGGGAACGGCGACGAGGTCACCGAAGTCGACGCCGGCGGGAGGGTCGTCGCGCCCGGCCTGATCGACGCGCACGTCCACGTCATGATGGACGGGCGCCCCGACGTCTCGACCGCGGTCTCCGACAGCGACTACACCGCGAGCTACCGGGCCGCGAGCAACCTGACGGCCGCGGCCGAGGCCGGCGTCACGACGGTCCGCGATCTGGGGAGCCGCGGGACCCTCGCGCTCGACGCGGGCGAGGCGGTCGCTGCCGGGAAGCTCGACGGCGCACGAGTCCTCGCGTGCGGGCGGAACGTGATCATGACCGGCGGTCACGGCAACTGGTTCGGGCGCGAGGCCGACGGGCCCGCCGAGGTCCGGAAGGCGGCCCGCGAGCAGCTGAAGGCGGGCGCGGACGTGCTCAAGTGCATGGCGACCGGCGGCGTCCTCACCGAGGGCGCGGTGACGGGCGCCCCCGAGCTGACGCCCGAGGAGCTCGCCGCGTTCACCGACGCGGCCGCGCCGACGGGCACGCCGACCGCGGCCCACGCCCACGGCGAGGAGGGGATCAAGAACGCGGTCGAGGCCGGGATCTCGAGCGTCGAGCACGGGACGTTCATGGACCGAGAGGCCGCCGAGATGATGGCCGATCGGGGCACCTACTGGGTCCCGACCGCGAGCGCGCTCCGCGGCATCGTCGACAACGGGGTCGAGGCCGGGATCCCCGAGGACGCCGTCGAGAAGGCCGAGGACGCCGCCGATCGCTTCGACGACGCGTGGGACCACGCGCTCGACGCCGGCGTGTCGATCGCGATGGGCACCGACGCGGGGACGCCGTTCAATTTCTTCGAGGACATCCCGCGGGAGCTGGCGTACATGGTCGACTACGGCCTCTCGCCGGAGGCGGCGCTGGCGGCCGCCACCGTCAACGCCGCCGACCTGCTCGGGCTCGACGACGTCGGGCGCGTCGAGGAGGGGTACCGCGCCGACCTCGTCCTCCTCGAGGCCGACCCGACCGAGGACGTCGAGGCGTGGCAGGACCCGGCGGCGGTGTTCGCCGCCGGCGAGCGGATCGCGTAGGGACGGACGACGTCGGTCGGGACGCGCGGGGCCGCGCGGCGCGTCGGCCGCTCCGGCACGCCTTCGCCGGCGAACGGTCGTTTTTAACCCGAGCCGCCGCAAGGATCGGTCGATGACGAGCGCGCACTCGGGGCCGTCGACCCGGCACGCGGACCCGGACGAGAACCCCTACGTCGAGGCGCCGCCGACCGACTTCGAGCCGGTCGAGGAGCTCTCGGCCGGGAACGCCGCCGAACAGGCGTCCCTCCTCCGGGCGGCGATCCGGGAGCACGACCACCGGTACTACGTCGAGGCGGACCCGCTGATCCCCGACGAGACGTACGACCGGCTGTTCACGCGGCTGCAGCGGCTCGAGGAGGCGTTCGACCTCCCGACCGAGGACTCGCCCACGCGCCGCGTCGGCGGCGAGCCGCTCGACGAGCTGGAGACGGTCGAGCACGTCGCGCCGATGCGCTCGATCGACAACGCGACGGAGGCGGACGCGGTGCGGGAGTTCGACGGCCGCGTCCGGCGCGGACTGGACGCCCAGGGGTTCGACCCCGACGACGTCGCGTACGTCTGCGAGCCGAAGTTCGACGGGCTCTCCGTCGAGGTGGTCTACGAGGACGGCGCGTACGCCCGCGCCTCGACCCGCGGCGACGGGGCCGTGGGCGACGACGTCACCGAGCAGGTGCGCACGGTCCGGTCGGTGCCCGGCAGGCTCCGCGGCGACCCGCCGGCCACGCTGGCGGTCCGCGGCGAGGTGTACATGCCCCGCGGCGCGTTCGAGGCGTACAACGAGGAGCTGATCGAGCGCGGCGAGGAGCCGTTCGCGAACCCGCGCAACGCCGCGGCCGGGACCCTCCGTCAGCTCGATCCGGCCGTCGTCGCCGAGCGGCCCCTGGACGTCTTCTTCTTCGACGTGTTGGCGTGGGAGACCGACGACGAGGAGGCCGACCCCCCGGAGCGCCCCGACGCCCACTGGGAGGAGTTCGACGCGTTCGACGCGTTCGGACTCCGTCGCGCCGACCGGGTCGAGCGCGTCGACGACATCGAGGACGCGATCGACTACCGCGACCGCCTCATGGCCGAGCGCGACGACCTGAACTACGAGATCGACGGCGTCGTGATCTCGGCCGACGACCGGGCCCACCGCGAGGCGCTCGGGTCGACCTCGCGGGCGCCGCGCTGGGCGTTCGCGTATAAGTTCCCGCCCCGCACCGCGACGACGACCGTCGAGGGGGTCACCGTGCAGGTGGGCCGGACGGGCCGGCTCACGCCCGTCGCCGAACTCGACCCGGTCGCCGTCGGCGGGGTCACCGTCTCGCGGGCGACCCTCCACAACCCCGCCGAGATCGAGGCGCTCGGCGTGAACGTCGGCGACCGCGTGCGGATCTACCGCGCCGGCGACGTGATCCCGTACGTGCCGGAGGTCGTCGAGAAGCGGTCCGAGGGGACGTACGACTTCCCCGACGCCTGTCCGATATGCGACGCCCCCGTCGAGCGCGACGGCCCGCTCGCGTTCTGTACCGGCGGGCTCGGCTGTCCGGCGCAGCTGGATCGGGCGGTCGAACACTGGGCGCGGCGGGACGCGCTCGACGTCGAGGGGCTCGGACCCGAGCGGGTCGAACAGCTCCGCGAGGCCGGGCTCGTCGAGTCGCTCCCAGATTTATACGACCTGACCGTCGAGGAGCTCGCCGCGTTGGAGGGGTGGGGCGAGACGAGCGCGGAGAACCTGGTCGCCGAGCTGGAGGCCACCAAAGAGCCGCCGCTCGACGCGTTCCTCGCCGGGCTCGGGATCCCCGACGTGGGGGCGACGACCGCCCGCGCGCTCGCGGCCGAGTTCGGCGACCTCGACGCCCTCCTCGACGCCGACGAGGCGGCGCTGCGAGACGTGGACGACGTCGGTCCCGAAGTCGCCGAATCGATCCGCGACTTCTTCGACACCGAGGAGAACCGGGAGGCCATCGAGGGGCTCCGCGAGCGCGGCGTCGAGCCCGAGTCGGTCGAGGTCGAGGAGGGCGACGCCCTCGAGGGGCTCACGTTCGTCTTCACCGGGTCGCTGTCGACGACGCGGGACGAGGCGCAGGCGCACGTGGAGGCGCACGGCGCGAACGCGACGTCGAGCGTCTCCGGCAACACGGACTACCTCGTCGCCGGCGAGGACCCCGGGCGCTCGAAGCGGGACGACGCCGATAGCGAGGGGGTCCCCGTGCTCGACGAGGACGAGTTCGCCGACCTCCTCAATGAGCGCGGGGTGGCGTGGCCGCCCGAGGCGTGAGGAAGGCGCCCGAGGCGTGCGGCGCCCGAGGCGTGCGGAAGTCGCCCGCACAACGTCGGCGCGACCCGCAACCCTTTATTCGGAGACGCGGGAACGAGAGATATGACCGCCATCGAGCTGCGCGGCGTGACGAAGGAGTTCGGCGACGTCACGGCCGTCCGAGACCTCGACCTCAGCGTCCACGAAGGCGAGGTGTACGGGTTCCTCGGCCCGAACGGCGCCGGTAAGTCGACGACGATCGATATGCTGCTCGACCTCGTCCGGCCGACCGCGGGGACGGTGCGCGTGCTCGGACGAGACGCCTCCGACGACGGGGTCGCGATCCGGCGGCGGACCGGCGTGCTCCCGGACGGTTTCTCGGTGTACAACCGGCTCTCCGGGCGGAAACACGTCGAGTTCGCGATCCGCTCGAAGGAGGCCGACGACGACCCCGACGCCCTCCTCGAGCGCGTGGGGCTGCTCGGCGACGCCGACCGCAAGGCCGGCGACTACTCGAAGGGAATGCGCCAGCGGCTCGCGCTCGCGATGGCGCTCGTCGACGATCCCGACCTGCTCGTCCTCGACGAGCCCTCCTCCGGGCTCGACCCCGCGGGCGCGAAGGAGATGCGGGACATCGTCCAGCGCGAGGCCGACCGCGGCGCGACCGTCTTCTTCTCCTCGCACATCCTCGAACAGGTCGACGCCGTCTGCGACCGGGTCGGGATCCTCCGCGACGGCGAGCTCGTCGCCGAGGACTCCGTCGAGGGGCTCCGCGAGGCCGTCGGCGGCGAGGAGACGCTGGAGATCGCGGTCGGCGACGCGAGCGGGGCGGACGGCGCGAGCGACACGGCCGTTGAGGCGGTCCGCGGAGTCGACGGCGTCACCCGCGTCGACCGCGACGGCGACGCGCTCGTCGTGAGCTGCGCCGACGGCGCGAAGACTCGCGTCATCGCCGCGCTGGAGGACGCCGGCGTCGCAGTCGCCGACTTCCACACCCGGGAGGCGTCGCTGGAGGACCTCTTCTTGGCGTACACGGAGGGCGACGCGGCAGAACCTGACACCGCGAGGCGCGACGCGGCCGCCGCGGACGAGGAGGTCGCCGAATGACTCTCGCCGCCATCGCGGAGAAGGACTTCCAGGACGCCGTGCGCTCGCGGGGGATGATCGCCCTCGTGGCGCTGTTCTCGCTGCTCGTGGCGCTGTTCGCGTACGTCTTCACGCCGCCCGGAGAGCAGTTCGCGACGGAGTTCCTGTTGAGCGTCGCCGTCGGTCCCTTCCTCGTCACGACGCTCGTCCCGCTGGTCGGGGTCGTCGTCGGGTACAACGCCGTCAGCGGCGAGCGCGAGTCGGGGTCGCTGAAGCTGCTCCTGTCGCTGCCGCACTCGCGGGCCGACGTGGTCTTCGGGAAGGTGGTCGGCCGGGGCGCCGCGCTCTCGCTCGCGGTGTTCGCCGGCTTTCTCCTCCCGGCGGCCGTGTTGCTCGCGCTCTCTCAACTCGGGTACATCCAGGCGTTCAACGTCGGCTCGTACCTCGGGTACACGGTCTTCGCCGCAGTGCTCGGCGTCGTCTTTGTCGCGATCGCGGTCGGCTTCTCGGCGGCCGCCGCGACGCAGCGCCAGGCGCTCATCGGCGGGGTCGCGATCTACGTCCTGTTCGTGCTGCTGTGGGGCGCCGTCACCGGGCAGTTCCTCGGTGCCGCGAGCGGGCTGATCGACCCCTTACCGGTCTCCCAACAGCAGGTCGGCGTGTTCCTGCAGGTCGCGAACCCGACGACGGGGGTCGAGCTGCTGTCCAACGCGTTCCTCGGCGGCCAGCTGTTCTCGGGCGAGAGCGTCAACCAGCAGATATCGGCGATCTCGATGCTCGTGTTCTGGACGATCGCGCCGCCGCTGGTCGGGCTGTGGAAGTTCGACGCCGACGACCTCTGAGTTCGACGACGGCAGCGACCGTCGTGGCCCCGGTCTACGCGGTCGCGCGCTCGATCGCCGCCTCGAGGTCGGCGACGATGTCCGCGGGATCCTCGATGCCGACGGAGAGCCGTACCATGTCGCCGGTGACGCCGGCGGCCTCCTGTTCCGCCTCGGTCAGCTGCTGGTGGGTCGTCGAGGCGGGGTGAATGACGAGCGTCTTCGCGTCGCCGACGTTCGCGAGCAGCGAGGCGAGGTCGGCGTTCTCGACGGTGCCCTTCGCGGCCTCGTAACCTCCCTCGAGTCCGAAGGTGATCATGCCGCCGTAGCCGCCGTCTAAGTACTCGCTCGCCTCGTCGTGGGTCTCGTGGCTCTCCAGTCCGGGGTAGTTCACCCAGGCCACGTCCTCGTGCTCGTCGAGGTACTCCGCGACGATCCCGGCGTTCTCGCAGTGGCGCTCCATCCGGAGGGGGAGCGACTCCGTCTGCTGGAGCGTGTTCCACGCGTCGAACGGCGACTGCTGGTCGCCCAGGTCGCGGAGCCCCCGGGTGACCGCCGCGACGGTGAACGCCGCGTCGCCGAACGTCTCGACGAAGTTGATCCCGTGGTACGCCGGATTCTCCTGTGCGATCTCCGGGAACTTCTCGGGATGCTCTCCCCACGGGAAGGAGCCGCCGTCGACCAGGATCCCGCCGACGGTGGTCCCGTTGCCGGTGAGCCACTTGGTCGTCGACTCCCAGACGAGGTCGGCGCCGTGGTCGAGCGGGCGGCAGAGGTACGGGGTCGCGAACGTGTTGTCGACGAACAGCGGGACGCCGTGGTCGTGAGCGATGTCGGCGATGCGCTCGATGTCCGGCGTGACGAGCGCCGGGTTCCCGATGGTTTCGAGGTGGACGTAGGCGGTGTCGTCGTCGATCGCCTCGGCGTACCCTCCGTAGTCGAGCGGGTCGACGAACCGCGTCGAGACCCCGCGTCGCTCGACGGAGTGGGTGAGGTACGTGTAGGTGCCGCCGTACAGCGCCGACGACGAGACGATGTTGTCGCCCGCGGACGCGAGCATGAACGTCGCCAGATCGAGCGACGCCATCCCGGACGACGTGGCGACCGCGCCGACGCCGTTCTCGAGGGAGGCGATCCGCGCTTCGAGGGCGGCGTTCGTCGGGTTCATCAGCCGGGAATAGACGTTTCCGTCCTCCTCCAGCGCGAACAGCCGGGCGGCGTGCTCGGCGTCCTCGAACT
This sequence comes from Halorubrum sp., assembly GCF_046498025.1. NCBI lineage: Archaea > Methanobacteriati > Methanobacteriota > Halobacteria > Halobacteriales > Haloferacaceae > Halorubrum > Halorubrum sp. Next base: position 14,198 of record NZ_JAWOBM010000071.1, on the reverse strand, counting down.
CGTAGGAGGTCGTCTGGTAGATGGGCGTGGCGCGGGCACCGGTCGCGGGGTCCGGCTCGGAGCCGGCGTGGACGCTTCGGGTGCGGAATTCGCGATCGGTGTCGTCCTCGTCGGATGGCATGTGTGGGAGTGGTCCCCCGAGGGGTTAAAAACGTCCACAGTTGCCGGCGTTATCGGTTTCCCGGATCTGCCGGTTCGGCACGGTGGGGCCGTCTCGGGCGATTCGTGCGAACCGTTAACAGCGTCGAAGCGTAAGTTCAGGTATGGGAACCCAAGGTCCGCGCGGCGACACCTTCGATCTGGAGGACGCGATGGGCGGCGTTCCGGACTCCGTCTGGCAGTACACGGCGCTCGGGGTCGCCCTCCTCGTCGGTTTCGCCCTCCTCAGTCAGAGCCTCGTCCTCGGAGTCGGGGTGCTGGCGATCCTCGTGGCGGCGATCACGGTCGTCAGCGCGGTCGAGATCGTCGACGCCTACGAGAAGGAGGCGCTCACGGTGTTCGGCGAGTACCGGAAGCTGTTGCAGCCGGGCGTCCACATCATTCCGCCGTTCGTCTCCCGCACGTACGCGTTCGACATGCGGACGCAGACGATCGACGTGCCGAGCCAGGAAGCGATCACCCGGGACAACTCGCCGGTGACGGCGGACGCGGTCGTCTATATCAAGGTGATGGACGCCAAGAAGGCGTTCCTCGAGGTCGACGACTACAAGAACGCCGTCTCGAACCTCGCGCAGACCACGCTCCGCGCCGTCCTCGGCGACATGGAGCTCGACGACACGCTCTCCCGGCGCGAGCTCATCAACGACCGCATCAACGAGGAGTTGGACGAGCCGACGGACGAGTGGGGGATCCGCGTCGAGGCCGTCGAGGTCCGCGAGGTGAGCCCCTCTCAGGAGGTCCAGCGCGCGATGGAACAACAGACCGGCGCCGAGCGCCGTCGGCGCGCGATGATCCTGGAGGCGCAGGGGGAACGCCGCTCGGCGATCGAGCAGGCGGAGGGGGACAAGCAGTCGAACATCATCCGCGCGCAGGGTGAAAAACAGAGCCAGATCCTCGAGGCGCAGGGGGATGCGATTTCGACGGTCCTGCGCGCGCGCTCCGCGGAGTCGATGGGCGAGCGCGCCATCATCGAGCGCGGCATGGAGACCTTAGAAGAGATCGGGAAGGGAGAGTCCACCACGTTCGTGCTCCCGCAGGAGCTCACCAGCCTCGTCGGCCGCTACGGCAAGGCGCTCTCCGGCTCCGACGTGCAACAGATGGAGGGGCTAGAGAGCAAGGAGTTCGACCAGGAGACGGAGAAGATGCTCGGCTTGGAGGACATCGAGAGCGCCCTCGAACAGCTGGACACGGTGGCCGACAGCGACCTGCGGACCGACGAGACGCGCGACGCCGATACCGCCCGCGACGTCGACCTCGCCCGTCGGAACGAGGTCACCCGCGAGGCCGACGAGGAGATCGAGCTGGAGGCCGAGAGCGAACGACCGGGGAACTGAGTCGGCCCTCGCCGCGGGAGGCGCGACCTACCAGTCCAGCGATCCGCCGGATTGGTACTCCGTCACCTGCCGCTCGAAGAAGTTGGCCTCGCGGTTGAGGTCGACCGCCTCAGACATCCACGGGAACGGGTTCTCCGTGCCGAACCGCTCGTCCATGCCGAGTTGGGTGAGCCGCCGGTCCGCAATGTACTCGACGTACTCCACGAAGCCCTCCGCGGACATGCCCATGAGGTCCGGCGGACACGCCTCCTCGGCGTATGTCGACTCCAAGGCGACGGCCTCGCGAATCAGCTCGTCGATCTCGGCCTCGAAGTCGTCGGTCCAGACGCCGGGATTCTCCTCCCGGATCGTGTTGACGAGGTCGACCCCGAAATTGAGGTGGAGCGACTCGTCGCGCATGATGTACTCGAACTGCTCGCCGACCCCGACCATCTTCCCGCGCCGCTTCAGCGCGAGCATCATCGCGAAGCCGGCGTAGAAGAAGATCCCCTCCATGATCACGTAGAATCCAACGAGGTCTCGGAGGAACGCCCGGACGTCGTCGTCGGTCTCGATACTGAAATCCGACCGGTCGATGGCCCGCGTCAGGTCGACGACGAACTCGTCTTTGGCCTGAATCGCGGGGATGCGGTCGTACATACCGTACAGGTGCTCCGGTTCGAACCCCAGCGAGTCACAGCAGTAGATGAACGTGTCCGTGTGGACCGCCTCCTCGTACGCCTGTCGAAGCAGATACTGGCGACACTCGGGGGCGGTGACGTAGTCGTACACGGCCAATACGAGGTTGTTCGCGGTCAGCGACTCCGCCGTCGAAAAGAAGCCGAGGTTCCACTCGACGAGCTGGCGCTCGGCGTCGGTGAGCTCGTCGCTTTCCCACTGGTGAACGTCGTCGGCCATCGGGACCTCTTCGGGGACCCAGTTGTTGTTGACGCCGTCCCGGTAGTACTCGCGGGCCCAGTCGTAGTCGATCGGCAGGATCTTGTTCGGGTCGTGGTGGCTGTCGGTGTTGAGTATCGGCATCGGTGGTGTCGGTGGTGTGGGTGGTGCGGTGGGTAGTTCGGTTCGAGTCGTCACTGACAGGCGTCGCACGTGGGGTCTTCGACGGTCGGGAGATCGGTCCCGGCCTCGCCGGCCGAGCGCTCGCCTCCCGAGTCGGCGTCGTCGCCGAAGGCGGACCCGCCGGTCGCGCGCCCGTCCCCGCCGCGCGACTGCGTGTCGTCGTACTCGCGCATGTCGAGCGTCGACTGCTCGATGCTCGACGCGCCGAGCGTGCGCAGGTAGTACGTCGTCTTCAGCCCGAGCTCCCACGCCGTCTCGTAGACGTCGGTGAGCAGCGACCCGTCGGTCGAGGGGAAGAACACGTTGTGCGACTGGCTCTGATCGATCCACGCGCCGCGTCGGGCGGTGAGCCGCAGCTGGTGGCGCGGATCGATCTCGAAGGCGCCGCGGTAGAGGTCGGAGAGGTCGCCGGGCATGTCGAGGTCGCCGACGGCGCCGTCGCGGTACTTCAGGCGGTCGAGCGCCTCGGACCCCCACTGCCCCTCGGCTTTGAGATCGGCGACGAGCCGCTCGTTGACGACGGTGAAGTCGCCGGACATGTTGGACTTGACGTAGAGGTTCGAGTACAGCGGCTCGATCGACGCGGAGGTACCGGCGATGGTGGAGATCGTGGCCGTGGGGGCGACCGCGGTGGTGTTGGAGTTACGCATGCCGTGCTCGGCGATCCGCTCGCGAACCGCGTCCCAGTCGAGCGTCTCCTCGCGGTCGACCGGGATCGCTCGACCGCGTTCCTCCGCGAGCAGGTCGAGGGTGTCCTGCGGAAGGAGGTCTCGGTCCCACTTCGACCCCGCGAACGTCTCGTAGGCGCCGCGCTCGGCGGCGAGTTTCGCGGAGTTGTCGATCGCGTGGTAGCCGAGCAGCTCGCCGGCCTTCCCCGCGAACCCGAGCGCGCGCTCGGAGTTCATCGGGACGCGAGCGAGCTGGAGCGCCTCGTGGAACCCCATCATGCCGAGCCCGATCGGACGATGGCGCATGTTCGAGCGTTCCGCCTTCTCGGTCGGGTAGAAGTTGAGATCGACCACGTTGTCGAGCATCCGCATCGCCGTCTCGGCGGTGTCGGCGAACAGCTCGGCGTCGAGCGCGGCCGACTCGCCGTCGGCTCCGACGGCGACGGGAGCGTCCGCCGCGCCCGACCCGCTTCGCGCCGCGACCGCGACGTCGTCGGGGGCCGGGTGCGTCGCCGCGTCACCGCGGTACGTCATGTGGCGGGCGAGGTTGATCGAGCCGAGGTTGCAGACGGCGGTCTCCTCGTCGCTCGTGTTGAGCGTGATCTCCGTACAGAGGTTCGAGGAGTTGACGACGCCGACGTGGTCCTGCGGCGACCGGACGTTACACGGGTCCTTGAACGTGATCCACGGGTGGCCCGTCTCGAACAGTCGGGTCAGAACGTCCCGCCAGAGCTCGCTCGCGTCGACCGTCTCGTACTGGCGGAGCTCGCCGTTCTCGGCGGCCGCCTCGTACTCCTCGTACCGGGCCTCGAACTCCCCGCCGTAGGTCCCGTGCAGGTCCGGCACCTCGTCCGGCGAGAACAGCGTCCACCGCTCGTCGTTCTCGACGCGCTTCATCAGGAGGTCCGGGACCCACGCGGCGGTGTTCATGTCGTGCGTGCGACGACGCTCGTCACCGGTGTTCCGCCGGAGGTCGATGAACGACGGGAAGTCGAGGTGCCACGCCGCGAGGTAGGCGGCCGCGGCGCCGCGCCGTTTCCCGGAGCGGTTGATCGCACCCGTCACGTCGTTCGAGATCTTGAGGAAGGGGACCGTCCCGGTCGACTCGACGCCGGTCGAGGAGATCAGCGCGCCGTCGGCCCGGAGCGGCGTCCAGTCGTTCCCGAGCCCGCCGGACCACTTCGAGAGCTTGGCGTGCTCCTTGTACGCGTCGAATATCCCCTCCAAGTCGTCCGGAACGGTCGTGAGGTAACACGAGGAGAGCTGCGGACGCGTCGTCCCGGCGTGGAACAGCGTCGGGGTTGAGTGAACGAATCGCAGGGTCGAGAGGACCTCGTAGAACTCCTCGGCGCGGGCCTCGCGCTCGGACTCGTCCTCGCGGAGCGCGACGCCCATCGCGACCCGCATCCAGAAGACCTGCGGGAGTTCGAACGGCTCCGTGTCGGGCTCGCGGAGGTAGTACCGCTGCTCGAGCGTGTCGAGCGCGGTGTAATCGAACAGCTCGTCCCGTTCGGGTTCGATCGCGTCGGCGAGCCGATCGAGGTCGTAGTCGGCCATCCGCTCGTCGAGGAGGTCGGCGTCGACCCCGCGCTCGACGGCCGCACGGAAGGAGTCCCGGTACGCGGCCGCGAGGGCGTCGTCGCCCTCGGGCGGTCGCTCGCCGGTCACTCGTCTGAAGTAGTCTTCCCTGGCGGCGCGGGCGGCCGCGACGTCGTAGGCGGGGTCGCGTTCGATCCGGGCCGTGAGCGCGTCGACCGTCGCCTCGGCGACCTCGTGAGGATCCGCGCCCTCGTACAGCGCCCGTTCGACCTCGTCGGCGATACGGTCGCGTTCGTCGTCGTCCAGTACGTCCTCGTGTCCCTCTCGAGCGCGGTCGAGTAGGCCGTGAACCGCGGTGTCGTGTGTCGTCGTGCTCATGTGTGCGTCCGGGTCGGACGGAGCCGAACCGCCGCGGGCGACCGACGGCGTCGCCACTGACGGATGTCATCGCGATCGGTACGGCAGCGCGGCTGTCGGCCGCGATCCGCGGCGAACCTCCGTTCGAGCCGTGTCACACACCTCCGTCTCCATCGATATAAATATTACCAATAGTATTTCAGTAGAACAAGTTAGCTTGTTTATTGGCGGACAGGGGTCCGGTTCGGCGTGTGCTCGCTGTGGGCCTACGGCCGCCACGTCGCCGAGTCGACCGTCCACAGGACCCCCACCGCGAGGACACCGGCGACGCCCCCGGCGACGAGCGCGAGCGCGGAGTCGGGGACCGCGACGACCGACGCGAGCAGCAGGACCGCACCGACGAGCAGCGCGACCGTGTCCTCCGTCGTGGCGGCGCGGACCACGGGCGCCACCGCACCGCCGGCGAGAGCGCCGGCCGCGACCGCGGCCGGGGGGCCGGAGCGCAGCGTCGCGAGCGCCTCCGACGCGGCGAACGCGGCGAGGGGCGCCCCGAAGTCGGTGCCGATCCCCGTGCCGAGCGCCAGCGCGCCGACGGCGCCGAGCGCGGGCGAGAGGAGGGCGGCGCGCGCGGAGAGGTCGGCGTCGGCGAGGGCGGCCGCGCCGGAGACTGAAAGCACCGATCCCGCCGCGAGGAGCGCGGGCGCTGCCAGCAGCGAGACTGGAGACGGCACCACGAGCTCGGGGTCGGCGGAAGCGGTCCCGATCCCCGGGAGGGCGATCACGGGCGCGACGGCGGTCGCACCCGCGAACGCGACGGCGGCGACCGCGAGGAGGACGGAGCCGAGGAGGCGGCGGCGGAGCGCTGTCATACTCGCCGAGACACCGCCGAGGCACAAAACGATCGCGGGACCGAGGCGGGATCGGCGATACGAGACGGGGGTGACGAGGAGGGCTCGAACCGCGTCGCTCGTGACGACACGCTACACGGTCACCCCGGCGCGGTCGCCGTCGACCGAGACGACGAGCCGCTTCGGCGGTCCTCGCTCGTCGGCGAGCCGGAGCAGGAGGGTCTTGACGACCGGGTCGTCGGGGTCGACGTCGCCTCGGACCCCGGTCTCGTCGACGGCGATCCGGAGCGAGCGGTCGCCGGTGCGGCTGATCGCGCCCAGCCGCAGTTCGACCGCCGGCGCCGTGAGCCGCTGGGCCACGAGGAGCACCGCCTCGCCGCCGTCGTCGACGAAGGCGGTCGCGTCGGCGAACGCCCGCGATTCTGCGGCATCGGGACGGAGGGCGCGCCTCGCCTCGGCGCTCGATCGGAAGGAAGCGGCGTGGGTGACCATCCCCGCGGGACGGTCGAGGGCGCTCCGCCCGTCGACGAGCGAATTTCCGTCGACGAAGCGGCTCCTGACCGCGAGGTCCCGCGGCGTCGACGCCGCGAGGTCGTGGAGGCGGTCGACACACCCCGCGGTGAAGACGGAACAGGCGCCGACCGCGACCGCGCGCCGGTGCATGTGTCGGCGTCTGGCGTCGCGTATAAAAACCCCGTCGACGCGCGTCTCGGCGAGTGAGGATCGGAGCCGGGCGGGGACAGCCGGAGCGGGCGCGGGGACGGGAAGAGACGAGCCCGTCCGCTACTCGTCGATCATCGGCGCCGGCACGCCGTCGTCGCCGCCGTCGAGCTCGAACGCGCGGCGGAGCTCGGCGATCCGGTCGCGGATGTCGGCCGCCAGCTCGAACTCCAGGTTGCTCGCGGCCTCGTTCATCCGGTCTTCGAGCGCCTCGATCTGCGCTTTCGCCTCGTCCTCGTTCTCCACGTCGCCGACGCTGACCGACGAGGTGTCCGTCTTCGAGCCCGGGAGGTTCGTCTCCCCCACCGGCTTGTCGATGGTGGTCGCCTCGTGGCCGTGCTCCGCGTTGTACGCCAGCTGGATCTCGCGGCGGCGCTGGGTCTCCTCGATCGCCGCCTCCATCGAGTCGGTCACCCGGTCGGCGTAGAGAACGACCTCGCCGTTGACGTTTCGGGCGGCGCGCCCCATCGTCTGGACGAGGGTCGTCGTCGAGCGGAGGAAGCCCTCCTGGTCGGCGTCGAGGATCGCCACCAGCGAGACCTCCGGGATGTCGAGCCCCTCCCGGAGCAGGTTGATCCCGACGAGCACGTCGATGTTGCCGAGCCGGAGGTCGCGGATGATCTCGTGGCGCTCTAAGGTGTCCGTCTCGTCGTGCATGTACGCGACGTCGACGCCGGCCTCCTCGAAGTACTCCGTGAGGTCCTCGGCCATCCGCTTGGTGAGCGTGGTGACGAGGACGCGCTCGCCGCGCTCGATCCGCTCGTCGACCCGCTCTAAGAGGTCCTCGACCTGCCCGGTCGCCTCCGTCACCTCCACCTTGGGGTCGACGAGGTGGGTCGGGCGGACGATCTGCTCGACGATCCGGTCGGAGGTCTCGCGCTCGTAGTCGCTCGGCGTCGCCGAGACGTAGAGCGTGCGGTCCGTCTTCTCCTCGAACTCCTCGAATGTGAGCGGCCGGTTGTCGTAGGCCGTCGGGAGCCGGAACCCGTTCTCGACCAGCGAGTCCTTCCGCGATTTGTCGCCCTCGTACTGGCCTTTGATCTGCGGGATCGTCTGGTGGGACTCGTCGACGACGGTGAGGAAGCCGTCGGGGAAGTAATCGAGGAGGGTGTAGGGGGCGTCGCCGGACTCGCGGTCGTCCATGTGGACGGAGTAGTTCTCGATCCCCGAACAGTAGCCCGCCTCGCGGAGCATCTCGACGTCGAAGGTGGTCCGCTCCTCGATGCGCTGGGCGGCGACGAGGTCGCCCTGTCGCTCAAAGTAGCTCACGCGCTTCTCCATCAGGTCCTCGATCTCCGCGATCGCCTGCTCCAGCTTGTCGTCGGGGATCGAGTAGTGCTCGGCGGGGTGGAGCATGACGGCGGGCTCCTCGCTCACGGCCTCGCCCTTCATCGGGTCGACCTTGAGCATGCGGTCGATCTCCTCGCCCCACAGCTCCACGCGCACCGCGTAGCGCCCGTACATCGGGTAGATCTCGACGGTGTCGCCGCGCACGCGGAAGGTCCCCTGCGTGAAGTCCACGTCGTTGCGCTCGTAGTTCAGGTCGACGAGCCGGGTGAGCAGCTCCTCGCGACCCACCTCCTCGCCGACCTCTAAGCGGAGCGCCATGTCGCGGTAGTTCTGGGGGTCGCCGAGCCCGTAGATGGCCGAGACCGAGGCGACCACGATCACGTCGTCGCGCGTGAGCAGCGAGCGGGTCGCGGAGTGGCGGAGGCGGTCGATCTCTTCGTTTATCGACATCTCCTTGTCGATGAAGGTGTCCGTCTGCTCGACGTACGCCTCTGGCTGGTAGTAGTCGTAGTAGGAGACGAAGTACTCGACGGCGTTGTCGGGCAGGAACTCGCGGAACTCGTTGGCCAGCTGCGCCGCCAGGGTCTTGTTGGGCGCCATCACCAGGCAGGGGCGCTGGACGCGCTCGAGGACCTTCGCCGCGGTGAAGGTCTTGCCGGTTCCCGTCGCACCCAACAGCGTCACGGCCCGCTCACCGTCGGCGAAGGCCTGCGAGAGGCGGTCGATGGCCGTCGGCTGGTCACCCGAGGGTTCGAACTCCGCCACCACCCGGAAGGGCGTGTCGTCGCGAACGTGACGGTGCAGGTCCGCGCGGTCGTGGCGGGTGGACGGGGACGTCGAGGTGGCCATGTAGCCACGGTACCCCGCACCCGCGCCGCCCAGAGGTCATAGGTTGCAGGCGTGCGGCACAGCCTTCACCGGCCGCCGACCTCCAGGTGCCGATCGCACCGCACCGCTCGACGCCGACCTCCCGCTGGAGACCGACACCCGTGTCCGCCCTGCTCGCCGCCCTCCCGATCCTCCTCGTGCTCGTGCTCATGCTCGGGCTCGGCTGGCCCGCGTCCCGCGCCGGCATCGCCGGTGCCGCCCTGGCCCTGGCGGTGGCGCTGTTCGGCTTCGGACTCGGCACCGAGGTCCTCGCCGAGGTCGGGGTCCTCGGCAGCGTGGCGGGGGTGGCAGCGGAGGCCACCTTCACGTCGGCGACGATCCTGTGGATCATCCTGCCGGCGCTGGCGATCTACCACCTCCAGGTCGCCACGCGCGGGACCGACGTGCTGCGGGTCGCCCTCGGGCGGCTCTCCGACGACCCCCGCATCCTCGCGCTGCTGATCGCGTGGTTCTTCACCCTGTTCATGGAGGGCGGGGCCGGCTTCGGCTCCCCCGTCGCGCTCGCCGCGCCGTTCCTGGTCGGCATCGGCTACAACCCGCTCGTCGCCGTGGTCATCGCCATGATCGGCAACGCCGTGGGGGTCTCCTTCGGTGCCATCGGCACGCCCGTGGTCCCCATGGTCGCAGCCACGGGGCTGGACCCGCTCGAGCTCTCGGCAGCGAGCGCGATCTACCACCTCGCTTTCGGGCTCTTCCCCCTGGTACTGATGATGTTCCTCGCGTCCCGGGGCACGGGCACCCGCATGCGGGGCGCGATCTGGGCCTGGACCGTCTTCGCCGCGGCGGCCTTCCTCGTGCCCATGTGGCTGCTGGCCACCTTCGTCGGACCGGAGCTCCCCACCCTCGGTGGTGCCCTGATCGGGGGTGGCATCTTCATCGCCGTGCTGCTGCTGGTGCGCCGGCTCCGTCCGCAGGCGACCGCACCGGCCGCCGAAGAGCTGCCGATCGACATCGAGGCTGACCGCGGCGCGCTGCTGCGCGCCGGCGCTCCCTACGCGATCCTCATCACCCTGGTCCTGGCGACGAGGCTCGTGCCCTTCATCGCACAGCCGCTGTCCGCGGTGGAGATCGCCTGGGACCTCGACGGCGGGTTCACCGGCAGCTTCCAGCCCCTGACCCACCCCGGGACCCTGCTCGTGGTGTCCTTCCTGCTCGGCGCCCTGGCCCAGAAAGCCAGGACCAGCACCGTGAGCGGGGCACTCGGCACGACGATCCGGCAGCTGGTCCCGGTCACGATCGCGCTGCTGGCCATGCTGCTGCTGGCCCGCACCATGGTCCGCTCCGGGATGACCCAGGAGCTCGCGGCCGCCGCAGCCGGCGCGACCGCCTCGGCCTGGCCGGTGCTGGCACCGCTGGTCGGCGTGCTCGGCACCTTCGTCACCGGCTCCGGCACCGCCTCGAACGTGCTGTTCACCGACCTGCAGGTCGCGACCGCCGACCAGCTCGGCTACTCCCAGCTGCCGCTGCTCGGTGCGCAGAACTTCGGCGCCGCCGCCGGCAACTCGATCGCGCCGCACAACATCGTGGCCGGTGGCGCCACCGTCGGCCTGACCGGGTCCGAGGCCGACGTGATGCGTCGCACGATCGGCTTCGCGTTGGTGTACGGCCTGCTCGGCGGCGCCCTGGCCCTGTTGCTGGTGTGACCGGCGCCTGCCGGTGGGTTCAGCGGCCCGCCCGCTGGGCGCGCGCCTTGGCCGCGAGGTGCGTGTGGAGGCGATCCACCTCGGCGTTGAGGGTCTCGAGGTCGCCGTCGTTGGTCACCACGTGGTCGGCGGCGGCACGGCGCGCATCGTCGTCGACCTGCTGACGCATCCGTGCGCGCACATCCTCGGCATCGAGCCCCCGCTGCTCGACGAGTCGCCGCATGCGCACCTCCTCCCCGGCCAGGACGGCGACCACGGTGTCGAAGCGCGCGGCCTGACCGGTCTCGATCAGCAACGGGTGGTCGACCACGACGAGCCGTGTGGGGTCCAGATGATCCTCGCCCGCCAGCAGCGTGAGCCGCTCGGCGATGCGGGAGGCGACCCTGGGGTGGGTGATGCGGTCGAGATCACGGCGGCTCTGGTCATCGACGAAGGCGCGACGGGCCAGCTCCGCCCGGTCCAGCGTGCCGTCGTCGGTGAGGACCTCCTGACCGAAGCGGGCAGCGATCTCCTCCAGGGCCGGTTCACCCGGCTGCACGATCTCGCGGGCCACCTCGTCGAGGTCGATGACCTCGGCACCTTGATGGGCCAGACGTGCGGTCACGGTGGACTTCCCGCTGCCGATGCCGCCGGTCACCGCTACCAGGTACATACCGCCTCCTCGCTCCCAGGCATGACAGCGCCCCGGTGTCTCCACCGGGGCGCCGCATGGTCATGACCAGCCGGGCTCAGCTCTGCTGCGCCGTGTCGTCCTCGCCCGTGTCCTCCTCGGACTCCGTGGCCTCCGTGGCCTCGTCGGTCGCTGCAGCGTCAGGCGCCTCGGCCGGTTCGACGGGCTCATCGGCTGCCGGCTCGACCGGCTCGACCGCTGCCGGCTCGGCGGGCTCGACCGCTGCCGGCTCGACCGGCTCCACGGGCGCCGGCTCCTCCGCGGTCGCGGACTCCTCGGGGACCGCCGGGGCCGAGGCCTCGGCCAGCGCGATCTCCTCCGGCGTCATCGATGCCTCGTCCCGACCGAAACCGGCCTGGGCGAAGGCCGCAGCCAGGGTGCCGCCACCGCCACCGGCGTCGTCGCCGGAGGAGTAGGCGGTCTCCACGGCGGGTCCCTCCTCGTAGGGGGACTCCTCCGCGGTCGCCGTCGGTGCCTGCGCCTGCTTCAGCGACAGCGAGATGCGCCGGCGCACGGTGTCGATGTCGATGACCTTGACCTCGATCTTGTCACCGACGTTGACCACGGCCTCGGGCACCTCGACGTGGCGCTCGGCCAGCTCGGAGATGTGCACCAGGCCCTCGATGCCGTCGGCGACCTTCACGAAGGCACCGAAGGGCACCAGCTTGGTCACCTCGCCGTCGACGATCTCACCGACGGCGTGCTCGCGGGCGAAGCGCTGCCAGGGGTCCTCCTGGGTGGCCTTCAGCGACAGCGACACGCGCTCGCGGTCCAGGTCGACGTCGAGCACCTCGACCTCGACCTGGTCGCCGACCTCGACGACCTCGCTGGGATGATCGATGTGCTTCCACGACAGCTCGGAGACGTGCACCAGCCCGTCGACACCGCCGAGGTCAACGAAGGCCCCGAAGTTGACGATCGACGAGACGACCCCGGCGCGGACCTCACCCTTCTGCAGGGAGGTGAGGAACTCGTTGCGGAACTCGCTCTGGGTCTCCTCCAGGAACTTGCGCCGCGAGAGCACCACGTTGTTGCGGTTCTTGTCGAGCTCGATGATCTTGCACTCGAGCGTCTCGCCGACGTAGGGCTGCAGATCGCGCACGCGGCGCATCTCCACCAGCGATGCCGGCAGGAAGCCGCGCAACCCGATGTCGAGGATCAGGCCACCCTTGACCACCTCGATGACCGAACCCTGGACGGTGCGGTCGTTCTGGTAGATCTGCTCGATGGTGCCCCAGGCGCGCTCGTACTGCGCGCGCTTCTTGGACAGGACGAGGCGGCCCTCCTCGTCCTCCTTCTTCATGACCAGGGCTTCGATCACGTCACCGACGGCGACGATCTCGTTGGGGTCGACGTCGAGCTTGATCGACAGCTCGCGCGAGGGGATCACCCCCTCGGACTTCCAGCCGATGTCGAGCAGGACCTCGTCGGGGTCGACCTTGACGACCACCCCCTCGATGATCTTGCCGTCCTCCATGGCGGTGACGGTGCCCTCGAGGGCGGCTTCGAACTCATCGTCGGTGAGGTCGTGCTCGACGATGCTCTCGCCCGTTGAGGTCATGGACCCACCGGGGTCCTGGGCGATGACGACCGGGTCGTCGGCTACGGGAGCCTGGCCGGGCGCGGTGGTCTGGTCGGGGGTCGGGGTCTCGGACATCGGGGTCGGGTCTCTTCGGTCAGGGGATGGGGGACATGGGTGCCACCGGCGCCGGGTCGTACGTCAGGGTCGCCTGGCCGCGTCGGGTGGTGGACCGCCCGTACCGGAGTGCGGCGTGGACGGCGGTCCCACGTCCGTCCGGATCCGTCGTGACGACCGGACGGCGCGCGGCGGCGGCCCAGGGGGCGCCGGGAGACGAAGGGTCGCACCACCCCGCTGTGGTGTCAACGTAGGGTGCACGGTCGGCGCCCGGAACACGGCGTGATCGCGTGGCGGCGTCCGGGGAGGTGATCCGTGGACGATCCAGGCGGACTGGTGCTGCACGCGGACGGTCGACGGCGCTGCTGGTGGTGCGGGACGCACGACGACTACATCGCCTACCACGATCACGAGTGGGGCCGTCCCGTGGTCGAGGAACGGCCGCTGTTCGAGAAGCTGTGCCTCGAGGGCTTCCAGGCCGGGCTCTCCTGGTTGACGGTCCTCCGCAAGCGCGCGGCGTTCCGGGAGGCGTTCCACGGCTTCGATCCCGAGGTCGTCGCCGGCTTCGGCGAGGCGGACGTGGCGCGTCTGCTCGCCGACGCCCGCATCGTGCGCTCACGGCCCAAGATCCTGGCAGCGGTGTCGAACGCGCGCGCCCTGCTCGAGCTGTGGGAGCAGGGGCGCTCACTCGGTGCGGTGGTGTGGGAGCACGCACGACCCCCGCCACACCACCGACCGACCGGTCGGTCGGTGGTGCCGGTGACCACGCCGGCATCCCACGACCTGGCACGCACGCTCAAGGGGTTCGGCTTCCGCTTCATCGGTCCGACCAGCGCCTACGCCTTCCTGCAGTCCATGGGGCTGGTGGACGACCACCTCGACGGCTGCCACGTCCCGCCGGAGGTCACCGGGCCGGGGGCCCGATGACGGGGCCGCCCGGCGCGGGGCGGGTGCGGCCGGCACCGTGTCGCCGGCCTGCACCCGGGGGCGGCTACCGTCATGGATCGCTGCGATGGACCGGATCGAGCGGAGGACCCCGAGGTGGCAGGTCGTTGGCACAGGCGTAGGCGGCGGCAGATCCAGCTGGAACGCCACCCCGACCAGCTCCCGAAGCGGGGGCTGTTCACCGAGCCCGTCCGCGTCACCCAGCTGCGCGCGCTCGAGCCCGAGGATGCCGGCGGGCACGCGAGCACGACGGAGGAGCCACGTGTTCGGGTGACCTTCCTGATCGAGATCCGGGACGCGGAGGACCGGCGCTGCCCGGACCTCGCCGTCGATGCGCGGGTCCACGCGCCCGATCGCACCGGTGACGTCCAGGGAGCCACCGACATGTTCGGCCGGGTGAAGGTCCAGGTCGTCGGGCCTGCGGGGACCTACTCCCTCGAGG
>NZ_JAWOBM010000039.1:0-3628 GCF_046498025.1 Halorubrum sp. | reverse complement strand
ACGAGGTGAGTACCGACGACATCGAGGACCAGCACACCCAGTCATCGACCGTCGAGCGGTACCGTGCGACTGCAACTGTCCGATCCAGTTGTTTCGGAACGGGGCGTACCCCACCTTTTGAAACGACCCTCGCGCCCGAGAGCGCGTCGCTCGCTGACCGCGCTCACTACGCGGACTGACCCTCCAACGTGCTGACCGGGCGTCAATTGCACTCGAGCGGCGCGATCAGAACACCCAACGGCGGATCAGAACACCCAACGACGCGATCGTGACGCTCAGCGGCGCGTCCGTTACTCCGGTTCTCCCGAGCGGCGCTCCAGGAACGACGAGAGCGCCGCGTTGAACGCCGCGGGGCGCTCGAGCATCGCGAGGTGCGCGGCGCCCTCGATCGTCGCGCGCTCGCAGTCGTCGATCCGATCCGCGAGGTAGTCGTGGTACGACGGCGGCGTGAGCTCGTCGTGCTCGCCGACGACGGCGAGCGACGGCGTCGCGACCTCGTCGAGGCGGTCGCGGACGTCGAACGCGTGACAGGTCCGGAAGTCGCGCTCGGTGACGGCGCGGCCGCAGGCCCGCATGTCGGCGCGCGAGAGCTCGACGTACTCGGCGGGCGCGTCGTGGAAGAGGCGGTCGGGTTCGTGAAGCAGGTCGATCGCCCGGTCGAAGTCGGTCGCGAGCGCGTCTAACAGCGGCTCGGCGACCGCGAGCTTCGCGCCCGTGCCCGCGAGGACCAGTCCATCGAGGGGACGGTCGCGCGCCAGAGCGACCCGCAGCGCCACGGCGCCGCCGAGGGAGTTGCCGCAGACGACGGTCGCGCCCGTCTCCCCCGCGACCGCGGCCACGTCGTCGGCGTAGGCCGCGAGGGTCTCGGAGGCGGCCGGCGCGTCCACGTCGTCGCTGTCGCCGTGGCCGGACAGGTCGAGAGCGACGACCGGGAACCGGTCGCTCAGACGCGCCTGC
The DNA here is from genome assembly GCF_046498025.1 of Halorubrum sp. Lineage (NCBI taxonomy): Archaea > Methanobacteriati > Methanobacteriota > Halobacteria > Halobacteriales > Haloferacaceae > Halorubrum > Halorubrum sp. Next base: position 2,671 of record NZ_JAWOBM010000039.1, on the reverse strand, counting down.
GCCTTCCAGACGTCCTTGCTTCCGCCGCTCCCGTGGACGAAGCAGACCGTCGGTCCGTCGCCGCCGCGGTCGGAGACCCGGTACGCTGTGTCGCGCCCGTCGTGTGTGACCCGTTCCATGGTTCGTACTCCTCGCGATGGTTTATAAACGTCCGCCGCCCGTCGGCGGCGCCGTCCGGGGGAAAACCCGGCTCGCGAATCCGCTCCACACGACCGGAACCGCAACACTACCGAAAATCTCTACATATCTCACGTCATGCGATTATTGACGGTGGATTTAAATAGCTACGCACCTAACTTGTAGTTAGGATGAATATCAAACAGAGCCGATCGACCGGCGACGGTGCGCTGGTCCGCCGGTTCGAGTACGATGACGGATGGATCGTCGCCGTCGATCTGGGCGCCGCCGCCGAGGACGTGAGTGTCGACACCGTCGGTCGGACGGCGATCGTCGTCATCGAGGGCGACGGCGAGCCGGTCGAGTCCGAGTTCGAACTCCCCGGTCCCGCAGCGTCGACCGAAGTCGTGAACGGCGTCGTCACCGTGGAGGGCACGCGATGAAACTCACCGTCAGACCCCTCAAGCAGAAGGACGCCGGGCGGCGCCTCGCGGCGATCGACCGCGTCGCGGCCGAGGAGCTCGGCCTCTCCGGCGGGGACATCGTCCGCGTCGAAAGCGCCGACGGAGCCGCTATCGCCCGTGTCTGGCCCGGCTACCCCGAGGACGACGGGACCGGCGTCGTCCGCATCGACGGGCGGCTCCGCCAGGAGGCCAACGTCGGTATCGACGACCGCGTGACGGTCGAGTCGGTCGACGTCTCCCGGGCCGAGTCGGTCACGATCGCCTTCCCGAGCCAGCTCCGTGTGCGCGGACAGATCGCCCCGTTCATTCGCGACAAGCTCTCCGGCCAGCCGGTGACCGAGGGCCAGACGATCCGCACGTCGATGGGCTTCGGCCTGATGGGCGGCCAGTCGCAGGCGGTGCCGATGAAGGTCGCGTCGACCACGCCGTCCGGGACGGTCGTCATCACCGACGACACCGAGATCGAGATCTCGGAGGTCCCCGCCGAGGAGCTGACCGAGCGGAGCGACAGCGGCGACGGGGCGAGCGACGGCCCGGACGTCACCTACGAGGACATCGGCGGGCTCGACAGCGAGCTCGAGCAGGTCCGCGAGATGATCGAGCTGCCGATGCGGCACCCGGAGCTGTTCAAGCGCCTCGGCATCGACCCGCCGAAGGGCGTCCTCCTGCACGGCCCGCCGGGCACGGGGAAGACGCTGATCGCGAAGGCCGTCGCCAACGAGATCGACGCCAGCTTCCACAACATCTCGGGCCCGGAGATCATGTCGAAGTACTACGGCGAGAGCGAAGAGCAGCTCCGTGACGTGTTCGAGGAGGCCACCGAGGAGGCCCCCGCGATCGTGTTCATGGACGAGCTCGACTCGATCGCGCCCAAACGTGAGGAGGCGGGCGGCGACGTCGAACGGCGCGTCGTGGCCCAGCTGCTCAGCCTGATGGACGGGCTCGAGGAGCGCGGCGAGGTCGTCGTGATCGGCGCGACCAACCGCGTCGACGCGATCGACCCCGCGCTCCGGCGCGGCGGCCGGTTCGACCGCGAGATCGAGGTCGGCGTCCCCGACCGCGACGGCCGCAAGGAGATCCTCCAGGTCCACACGCGGAACATGCCGCTGGCCGAGGGGATCGACCTCGACGAGTACGCCGAGAACACCCATGGCTTCGTCGGCGCGGACCTCGAGTCGCTGGCGAAGGAGTCGGCGATGCACGCGCTTCGCCGGATCCGCCCGCAGCTCGACCTCGAAAGCGACGAGATCGACGCGGACGTGTTGAACTCGATCCAGGTCACCGAGAACGACTTCAAGGAGGCGATAAAGGGCATCGAGCCCTCCGCGCTCCGGGAGGTCTTCGTCGAGGTGCCGGACGTCACCTGGGGTGACGTCGGCGGGCTCGGGGAGACCAAAGAGCGGCTCCGCGAGACGATCCAGTGGCCGCTCGAGTACCCCGAGGTGTTCGACCATGAGAAACCCATTGAAGTGCGGTCTCCAATAACCGACTCCTCCTCCACAGGTTCAACATTTTTTTCAACAGCCTCCGACTCACCCGTAAGAGCAGATTCCTCGACTGAGAAATTCCTAGACTTTATAATACGTATATCAGCTGGAATCTTATTCCCTGATTTCATAACCACAACATCACCGGGTACAAGTTCTTCGGCATCGACGGTTATTTTTTCTCCCTTTCTGATCACTGTCGCATTAAGCGAAAGCATATCCTGCAGGTCTTCCAGTGCTTTTTCGGCCCTTCCTTCCTGGATAAATCCAATAACGGCATTAATTACCACAACAGCCAAAATTACCCACATGTCGATCCAATGCTCAATAAGAGCAGTTATAAGTGCTGCCACCAGAAGAACATAAATCAGCGTATTTTTGAATTGGGCAAGCAAACGTTCAAAAGTGCTGCGTTTTTTGCCCTTGGGAATTTCATTCCGGCCGAATTTCTTAAGTCTTTTTTTTACTTCATCATCTGTCAGGCCTTCATCCGGATTAGTTTTAATTTTTTCTATCACCTCATCAACGGAAATTGAATGCCAATTTGAAGTGTTATTTTTAGTGTCCATAATAATAAAAAAGTAAATTATTCAACTAATGCAT
>NZ_JAWOBM010000011.1:0-14539 GCF_046498025.1 Halorubrum sp. | reverse complement strand
ATCTCGGGGGTTCGGTGGGACGAACAGGAGGCGCGCGCGGACGAGACGTTCTTCTCGCCGCGGCACGACCCGGACCTGTTCCCGCCGCACGACCGGATCCAGCCCATCCTCCAGTTCGCTGAAGCCGACGTGTGGGACGCCTTCTGGAACTACGTCGTCCCCGACACGGTCGAGGCGTTCCCCGACGAGGGGTACGTGCCCGAGTCCGCGGACGACCTGCCGGAGGGCGTGAGCCAAGAGGACGTGCCGATCTCGCCGAAGTACTTCGCCGGGTTCCGCTCGCTCGGCAGCCAAGTGTCGACCGAGAAGACGACCGAGGAGCCCGCCTGGCTCCAGGACCTCGAAGGAACGACCGAGCGCGCCGGTCGCGCCCAGGACAAGGAAGACCTGATGGAGCGGCTGCGCGACCTCGGCTACATGTAAGGGTCGCCGCGACGGAGGTCCGCTAGACCGGCCGTATCGCCCATGTAAAAATCGACGTCGATCCGACGGACGACTCCTGTTTTCCGATCGACGCGGCGACGTTTCGGGGCCGCTCCTCCGGAAGCCCGGGGCGACGACGCCGGAGGGCCGCCGAACGCGGTGACTCTTCGCTCCCCGACCGCACTCTTTACGCGTTGGCGAACCCTATTGTGCACGATGACACACGCCGAATCCGACACCGAGGAGACCGAACGCACGCTCATTCGAACCGGCCGCGACTTCGAACAGGAGTACCGGCTCGACGCGAGCGAGGCGGGGGAGTTCCTGATCAAACTGGGCGAGCAGCTCCGCGACGAGGACGAACTGACGATTAGCACCGACGAGTGGGAGCTCCCGTTTGCATTCGGGGAACCCGTCGAGCTCGAGATCGACTTCGAGGGCGTCGGCGAGCCCGAACTCGAGATCGAACTGGCGCTCCCGGGCCGGACCGACGAGAAGGCGCCGGACGTCGAGTGACACGCCGTTTCGTTCCGTCTCGACCGGCTCCTCGGCTCACTCCGCGCTAACTCTTTACATCATCGGCCTCAATGGTGAGTATGGCCGTTGGCACCCGTCTCTCGTTACAGCTCGCTGACTTCGGCACCCGGTCGCTGGTCACGCACAGCCTCATGGCGTTGGGATTCCTCGGCGCGGTCGTCTCCGGGCTGTTCGTCGAGGGCGAGCTGGGTATCATCTCCATGGCGGCGTTCATCAACTTCACGGCCGGCCTGTGGATCTGCCAGTCGATCCACTCGCTGGGCAACGCCGCGACGGACGACGAGTACCAGGGCGTCCTCAAGGAGCTACTCAACCGTGTCTAGTGAGCCAGGCATCGACGTCGGCCGGCTCGGACGGACGCTCGTGCTCATCGGCTTCGTGACGACCGTCTTCCTGTTCCTCATCGCGAACCGGCTGACCGGGGACACGTTTCGCATCGGCGCCATCGCGATCGGGACGGTCGCGCTGATCACCGCGATCACCGGGTTCCTCATCGCGGCCGGCAGCGCGGTCGAGGGACACTGACCGCGTCCAGCTCGCGTCGTTGACGAGGCGTCGGGAGACTCGAGGTGACCCCGGTCTCTCTGGCGGTCCGGGCCGGCCGTCGCGTCGCCACCGCTCGGGATATCCCGGCAATCCTCCCGCCGGCCCCGCGGAGTCATATACCGGACGCGCATGTATGAGTGCGTATGACAATCCTGCCGTCCGAGACTGTCGGTGACGCGTACACGGATTCGACCGCGTGGGAGCTGCTCGCCGACCTCTCGGACCTCGGCGACCGGATGCCCGGCCACGAGGGCGAGGCCGCGGGGGCGTCGCTCGTGGCCGACGCGTTCGAGGACGCGGGGCTCGATGAGGTCTCGACCACGGAGTTCCCGATCCCCGGCTGGTGGCGCGGGGACGCCTCGCTCACCGTCGATCGCGGCGATCGAACGGCGTCGTTCGGCGGCAGTCACGAACTCGTCGAACTGCCGGGGACGCCCTCGGGCGAGGTGACCGGCCGGATCGTCGACATGGGGTACGGCCTCCCGGAGGACTTCGAGGACGTCGACCTCTCGGGGCGTATCGCGATGGCGTCGAGCCTCACCCCCGACGACTACGGGCGATGGGTCCACCGGAGCGAGAAGTACGACTACGCGGCGGAGTCGGGCGCGGAGGGGTTCCTGTTTTACAACCACATCGAGGGGTCGCTCCCGCCGACCGGCGACGTCGGCCACACGAACGGCCCGGGACCGATCCCGGCGGTCGGGCTGAGCAAGGAGCTCGGCAGCCGACTCGCGCGCCACTGCGAGGCGGTCGAGGGGGACCGCGGCGTCGAGGCGACCCTCTCGGTCGAGGCCCGAAACGAGCCGGCCACCTCCGCGAACGTCGAGGCCGTCGTCGGCCCCGACACCGACGAGGAGGTGTTGTACACCGCACACGTCGACGCGCACGACGTCGGGGTCGGCGCGAACGACAACGGTTTCGGCTCGGCGCTCGTCGTCGGCGTGGGGCGAGCGCTCGCGTCCATCGAGGACGACCTCGAGACGCGGGTGCGACTCGTCGTGTTCGGGGCCGAAGAGACCGGCCTCTACGGCTCGTACTACTGGTCGCACACCCACGACCTCGACCGGGTGAAATGCGTGCTCAACGTCGACGGCGCGGGCTACTCGCGCGACCTCGAGATCTACCCGCACGGCGCGTCGGGACTCGGCGCGGCGTTCGAGGAGGTGAGCGACGAGTTCGACGTGCCGATCGCCGTCGAGGACGGGCTCCGCCCGCACAGCGACCACTGGCCGTTCGCCCAGCGCGGCGTCGCCGCCGCACAGGGACGGTCGACCGCCGAGGACAGCGGCCGCGGCTGGGGACACACCCACGGCGACACCCTCGACAAACTGGACATCCGAGACTTACGGGAGCTGACGGTGCTCTGTGCGGCCGGGGTCGCGAAGCTGGCCGAGGCGGACCGCGAGGTCGACGGTCGCGATCCGGCGTCGGTGAAAGCGGAGACGGTAGCTGAGGGTCACGACGTCGGGATGAAGGCGACGGACACCTGGCCGTGGGGTGAGGACCGGCCGTGGCCCTGGGCCGACGAGCTCCAGTGACCGGGCGAATCGCCCGCCACGAGGGGCTCCGGATCCCCGTCGGCGACGAGACGGTCTCAGCGACCCGTTATGAGCCCGTCGACGAGCCCGGCCCCTCGCCGGCGCTCCTCAGCTACGTCCCGTACCCGCAACAGGACAGCATCACCTACGGCGCGTACGACCCCCTCAACCGGTACCTCGCCGCCCGCGGCTACGAGGTGATCGTGGCCGACATGGTCGGCACGGGCGGCTCGACGGGGTTCATCGACGAACCGTTCACGCGCCGGGAGGGCAGAGAGCCCGCCGCGATCGTCGAGTGGCTGGCCGACCGCGCGTGGACGACCGGGCGGATCGGGATGTTCGGGAAGTCCTACGGCGGGATCACCGCGCTCGACGCCGCCGCACAGCGGCCCGACGCGCTCGAGGCGATCGTCCCGATCCACACCCCGTTCGAGGGGGTCAGAAACGCGTACACCTACGGCGGACTCTTCGAGCTGCTCACCATCGGGATGGACTGGCTCACGCTGATGCAGGCGCTCGACGCGAAGCCGCCCTCGGACCCGGCCGGCGACCCCGCGTCGCTCGACGCGTGGCTGGAACGGCTCGACCGGCTGGACGACCGCGACCCCTGGCTGTTCCAGTTCCTCGAGGCCGGTCCCGACGGGGAGTACTGGGCGGACAAGACGATCCCCGTCGAGCGGATCGACGTCCCCGTCCTCGCCGTCGACGGCTGGCGCGACCCCTACACCGAGGACACGCTCCGGTACGTCGACCGGATCGACGCGCCGACCCGCGTCCTGCTCGGCCCGTGGCGTCACCGGATGCCCCACTGCGGCCGCGAGTCGGCGATCGACTTCCGCCGGCAGGTCGCCGACTGGTTCGACCGGTTCCTGCGCGAGGAGGACGCCGCCGCGCCCGAGCACCCGACCTATCGAATCTGGACCGAGCGAAACGGCGGGGGAACAAGTGCGGGGTGTTGGCGCGGGCTCGACGCGTGGCCGACCCTCGAGAACCCGGACGCGGACCGGATCGAGTTCGCGCTCGCGCCGGGTGGGCTCGCAGCCGGTGACGCCGGCGATTCGGACGCGACGGCGCCCGGGTTCGCGGACTCGGAGCTCACGGGGGCGGCCGAGTTCGCGTGCGACCCGGACCCGACCGTCGGACTCGCCTCGGTCGACCCGTACGGCGCGGCGATCGCTCCGCCGCTCGCGAACGACGACGACGCGCGGACGCGCACGTTCGACACCGACCCCCTCGAGCGGCCCGTGGAGCTCACGGGGACGGGCGAGGTCGAACTCCGGGTCGAGTCGCCCGTCCCGGACCCGATGGTCGTCGTGCGACTGGTCGACGTCGACTCCCGCGGTCGGGGACGAACGGTCACGAGCGGGGCGGTCCGCGGTGCCTTCCGCGACGGGCTGGACTCCCGGGAGCCGCTGCCCACGAACGAGGAGGCGCCGCTCGCCGTCGCGCTGGAGCCGACCTCGCACCTCTTCGAGGCGGGCCACCGGATCCGGGTCGCGATCGGAACGGCGCTCTTTCCCGAGGTGGCCGCCATTCCCGACCCGAACGGGGCGTCGGCCGACGATCCGCTCACGGTGCGATCGAGCCCGGCGGCCCCGTCGCGTCTGCGGTTCCCCGGCCGCCGTCACGCGGAGGTCGACCCCGCCTTCGCCGACGCGATCCAGATGGCGGAGCCGGACGAGGACCGGTTCCCCGCGCGCGCCGAGCGCGCGACCGGGTCGACCGAGTGGGAGACCTCGAGGGCGCACGTCTCGGACCGGGTTCGCGCCGTCAAGTCGGCCGAGAAGCGCGTCGACCTCCCGCACGGAGCGTTCGGTTCCGCGTCGACGCACGAGGCGACGGTCGACGGAGACGACCCGGCGTCGGTCGCGACGCGGAACGAACACCGGCTGACCGTCGAGAACGACCTCGGAACGTTCCTCGTGGAGGCGACGAGCCGGATCTCTCCGTCGGGGTGTCGCGCCCGGACGACGGTCTCTCACGAGGGGACCACGCTGTACGAGGGCGAGTGGACCCGATGAGGAGTCGACCGTCGCCCTGCGCCGCGTTCGTCTCCGCTCGCCGGAGCACGTAGACTGATGTCACCGGGACCGCTCGATCCGACGTGATGACCGCTCGAGACGGCGGACACCGAGGACGCGACGGGGGGGACCGATGAAGGTCGGCACGGCCGAGGCCGACCCGGGCGAGACGGCGACCGGCTATCGGACGGTGACGGACCTGCCGGTCGGGGGCTCCGAGCGACTCCCGGTGACGGTGCTCAACGGCAGCGATACCGGTCCGACGGTGTGGGTGACGGGGACGATCCACGGCGACGAGCCGACCGGAACGGAAGTGATACACGACGTCACGGATCGGGTCGACGTCGACGAACTGGCGGGGACGGTCGTCTGTCTCCCGGTGATGAACCCCGCGGGGTTCCGGACGGCCTCCCGGACGTCCTACTACCACGGCGACGACCCCAACCGCTACTTCGGTCGCGCCGCCGCCGACTCGGCGGCGCGGCCCCGCGTCCAGCAGGTGATCTGCGAGCGCGTGTACGACGACATCAGCGCGACGGCGGACGCGCTCATGCCGCTTCACACCTCGTGGGTCGCCACTCACCCGTACACCATCCAACCGCGGGTTCCGTACGGCGGGAACCGGAGCGTGTCGGACGCGGCGGTGCTCCGCGACCGGCTGGTCGAGCTCGCCGAGGCGTTCGGGCTGCCGGTCGTCAACCAGTTCCCGCCGAGCGAGATCGAGGCCGGTAACCTGCAGCACTCGCTCACCGGAGCGGCCGTCGCCGACGGGATCCCCGCGTTCACTCCGGAGCTCGGCGGTCGCCTCGTCGTGGAGCGCGACGTCGCCGCCGCGGCCGTCGACGGGGTGTGGAACGTCCTTCACGCCCTCGAGATGGTCGACCGGCCCGCCGACCGACACCCCGAGTTCGCGCTCGACGACGACGGCCGCCTCCGTCGGTTCGACGGTCCGCACGCCGACGTCGCGGGGATCGTCCGCTATCGGGTGGCTGAAGGCGAGTTCGTCGAGGCGGGCGATGTCGTCGCCGACGTCGTCGACCCGCACGGTGCGGTGAAAACCGATGTCGCCGTCGAACGCGACGGATACGTCCTTAGCCGCCGCGAGGGCGCCGCGGTGTACGAGAACGACGTGCTGCTCGACATGGCGGTCCCCGACGACACGCCGCTGTTGATGGAGTCGGAGTAAGGCTGTTCGGTCCCGAGGACGGCGGGTTCGGTCCCGAGGACGTCGCGCCTGGCGAGCGAGATCGGCGCAGCGTCGCCGACGACAGGTCGGACGAACAACTCGGTCGCGAGTGACGAATGTGCAGCCCGCGGCGGGGTCGGAAATATCCACTTATTTATCAGTAACGAACATGAGGAAAACGAATTCCAGTAATATATTTTTTCGAATTACAAATGTATAGTAATCTCTATATCTGCGCTACATTATGGTAATAATCGACCGACAGATCGGATGAACCGTATATTTATATACTACCTTACGGAATGATAGGCCGTTCCATGGCGATGTCAGACAAAGACGTAAAAAGGCGCGACTTCCTGAAAGCGACGACTGCGGGCGGCACGGTCGGCCTCACCGCTCTCGCCGGCTGTACCGGCAACGACGGCGGCGACGGCGGTGACGGCGACGACGGTGGCGACGGTAACGACACCGAGGACGGCGGCGACGGCGACGACGGCAGCGGCAACGAAAGCAGCAACCTCCCGACGTACACCTACGTCAACAACGCACAGAGCTACAACCCGCCGCGACACGACGCGATCAACCTCATCGCGAGCCAGTTCGGGGACGAGCTCGGCCTCGACATCGAGGTCGACGTGCTCGAGTGGGGGACGCTGTTCAGTCGGGTCTCCGAGGAGTACGACTACAGCTTCGCGACGTGGCACACGTTCTTCGTCTCGGAGCCGGTGACCGAGCTGAACAACCTGTTCAACTCGGGCAACACCGACCCCGGCGAGGGCAACTACTCGGGGTACGAAAACCCCGACCTCGACGAGCTGATGGGCGCCTACCTGAGCGAGCCGGACCCCGACACCCGGATCGACCAGTGTCACGAGATCCAGCAGACCCTGATGGACGACGTGCCGACGATGCCCATCACGCAGATGCCGCAGCCGGCCATCTTCAACAACAACCAGGTGAGCAACTGGGAGGCGGACCTCGCGAACGGGTTCAACTCCTACTGGACGATGATCAACCTGGAGATGGAGGGCGACGAGGACACCCTGAAGGGGTACTGGCCGGAGACGCTCTCGACGATGAACGTACTCGGACACAACGACGAGAGCAAGCACGTCTACCAGTTCAACATGATGTACGACTTCCTGGTCCAGCTCAACAACAACGCCGAGCCGGACCCCGAAGTCAGCCTCGCGACGGACTGGGACCGCGTCGACGAGACCACGATGGAGTACACCATCCGGACGGACCACTCGTGGCACGACGGCGAGGACCTCACGGCCGAGGACGTGGCGTTCACGTACAACTACATCAACGACAACGAGATCCCGCTGTACTCCACGCAGTCGCAGTACATCGAGAGCGCCGAGGTCGTCGACGACGAGACCGTTCGGATCAACATGTCCGAGCCGCTCGGGCCGTTCAACCTCGCGGTCGCGAACCTCCTCCCGATCATCCCCGAGCACAAGTGGGCGGACCGGGAGGATCCCAGCCAGGCGAACATCGAGGAGCCCGTCGGGAGCGGCCCGATGATGTTCGACTACTGGGAAGAGGGCAGCGAGTTCGGCCTGACCCGGTTCGACGACCACTTCGCGCCCGTCAGCTTCGAACAGCGCTTCTGGCGCGTCATCCCCGAGGCGTCGACGGTGTGGGAGAACCTCATCAACGGCGACCTCAACTACGAGCCGTTCGGCCGGATCGACCGCCAGCTCGACCAGAACCAGGACAACGAGAACATCGGAACCGAGTTCAACGTCGCCCCGACGTTCTGGATGTTCACCCCCAACGAGCGGCAGGAGGGGCTCGACGACCCGCAGATGCGGAAGGCGCTGGTCGAGGCGATTCCGCGGACGGCCATCGTCGACCAGATCCTGTTCGGCTTCCCGGACCCCGGCTTCAACATCGTCTCGCCGGCGTTCGGTCCGCTCCACACCGAGGACGTCACCGAATACGAGGAGAGCGTCGAGGCCGCGCGGAGCCGACTCGAGGAGGCCGGCTACACGTTTAACGAGGACGGCGCGATTCAGGCGCCTGAATAGGGCGCACGGCCCTTTCACACCCCTTGTGACGCAAACTTTAAACGAACCACTATGATACCAGTGATCAAGTAACATGGGAAAAGCCAGCTTCGTCGTCAGGCGCACGCTCCAACTCGTGGTGACGCTGTGGGCGGTCGGAACGGTGTTGTTCGGGCTGTTCAGGCTCATGCCCGGCGATCCGACGTCGTACGTGGTCTCCTCTCAGATGACACAGGAGGCGCGCAGACAGCTCATCGAGAGCTACGGGCTCAACGACCCGTTGTACATCCAGTACATCCGGTTCCTCGAGAACCTCGTGGTGTTGAACTTCGGTCAGTCGTTCCACTCGAACCAACCGGTGACGGACATCATCGCGACGTACCTGCCGAACACGCTCGTGCTCATGTTGACGGCGTTCGTCATCGCGTACGCCATCGGCATCACGCTCGGGGTGTTATCGGGGTGGTACCGCGGCTCCCGCTTCGAACGGAGCACGGTCATCACCGCGCTGACCGCCCGGAGCGTGCCGACGTTCTACGTCGGGCTCATCGTGCTGTGGATCTTCGGCGCGACCTTCGGCGTCATCCCGATGAGCGGGATGACCAGCCTGGGGACGGGCGGAGGGAGCACGGGCTTCCTCGATATGGTGTTCAGCGTGGACTTCGTCCGTCACCTCGTCGCTCCGGCGGCGGTGCTCGCCTTCTACTACATGGGATACCCGCTGTTGATCATGCGTTCGAGCATGCTCGAGGTGCTCTCCGAGGACTTCATCGACGTCTGTCGCGCGAAGGGGCTCAAAGAGCGGACGATCATGTTCAAACACGCCGCCCGCAACGCCCTCCTGCCGATCATCACGGCGGCGGCGATCGCCCTCGGGTACGCCGTCGGGGGGAGCGTCCTCATCGAGACGGTGTTCGCGTGGCCCGGTATCGGCCGGGAGATGGTCCGAGCAGTGCTCCGGCGCGACTTCCCCGTCGCGCAGGGGACGTTCATCGTGCTCGCGACGACCATCATCTTCCTGAACTTCCTCGCGGACCTGGCGTACGGCTACCTCGACCCACGGGTGACGTACGACTAACACAATGGCCCAAAAAGAACAATCAAGCGGCTCGATATTCACCGACCTCGACGACGGGAGCACCGACGAAGAGGTAGATAAATGGCGGCGGACCCTCCGCCTCTGGCGGGAGACCCTCCGGGACCACTGGGGTAAGCTGACCGACGAGCTGTCGGTCAAGCTGTCGATGCTTACGGTGGCGGGGTTCGCGATTATCGCGATCTTCGCGCCGTACATCGCGACCCACCAGCCGCTCGAGCGGCAGTACCAAGGAGACGCCGAAGTAATCCAAGACAAGTGGGTGGAACCCGCGCTGCTCGGCGCGGACTCCGAGTACCTCCTCGGAACAACGGCCGAGGGGTTCGACATCTTCAGCCAGCTCGTGTACGGCACGCGCGCGGCGCTGATGGTCGGACTCATCGCCGCGGTGTTCACCGCGGGGATCGGCACCCTCGTCGGGCTCGTCGCGGGCTACTACGGCGGGAAGGTGGACGACGCGCTGATGCGGCTCGTCGACTTCCTCTACGGGATGCCGCTCTTGCCGACGGTCATCATCCTCGTCGCGGTGTTGGGGCCGAACCTCTGGAACATCATCCTCGCGCTGATCGTCCTCCAGTGGCGTTCGACCGCTCGCGTCATCCGATCGCAGTCGCTGTCGCTCCGCGAACGCCCGTTCGTGAAGGCCGCAGAGGTCGCCGGGGCCAGCGACTGGCACATCATCAGTCGGCACCTCGCGCCCAACGTCCTCCCGATGACGTTCCTCTACGGGTCGTTCGGGATCGCGTGGGCCATCCTCGCCGAAGCGGGCGTCTCCTTCATCGGTCTCGGCGACCCCAACACGGTCTCGTGGGGAACGATGCTCCAGGCCTCCCGCGCGTACTCCGCGCTCTCGTTCGGGGCGTGGTGGTGGTTCGTGCCGCCGGGAATCTGTATCGGCCTGCTCGTCATCAGCGGCTTCCTCATCGGCCGCGGCTACGAAGAGATCACTAACCCCAAACTACAATGAGTCAACTCGAAGTCGAAGACCTCGAAGTCTACTACGAAACCGAAGACGGGCCGGCACAGGCGGTCGACGGCGTCTCCTTCGAACTCGAACAGGGAGAGAACCTCGGCATCGTCGGCGAGTCGGGCTGCGGGAAGACCACGCTCGCGAAGGCGATCATCGGTATCCTCCCCGACGCCGGCTACATCAACAACGGGAGCATCAATTTCAAGGGCGACGACCTGACGGAGATGCCCGACCCCCAGCGACGCCGCCTCAAGTGGGAGGAGATCTCCATGATCGCCCAGTCGGCGATGAACTCGCTGGACCCGGTGTACACCATCCGCGAGCAGATCGTCGAGGCCATCGAGACGCACCGGCCCGGCACCGGTCGGGTCGAGTCCGACGAGATCGTCACGGAGATGTTCGAACTTGTCGGCCTCGACCCGGAACGCGCCGACGACTACCCCCACCAGTTCTCCGGGGGGATGCGCCAACGCGCCATGATCGCGATGGCGCTCGCGCTCGAGCCGTCGCTGATGTTGGCAGACGAGCCCACCACGGCGCTCGACGTCATCATGCAAGACCAGATCCTCAAGCGGATCAGCTCGATCCAGGAGGAGATCAACTCCTCGATGCTGGTGATCACCCACGACGTGAGCGTCGTCGCCGAGACCTGCGACCGCGTCATCGTGATGTACGCGGGGAAGGTCGCCGAGGAGGGACCGGTCGAGGAGATATTCGATAAGCCGTATCACCCCTACACGATCGGTCTGAAGCGCGCGTTCCCGAACATCCGGGAGACCAATCAGGACCTGCTCTCCATCTCGGGATACCCGCCGGAGCTGATCGACCCGCCACAGGGGTGTCGGTTCGCCGAGCGGTGTCCGATGGCGACCGACCGGTGCCGAGAGGAGGAGCCCGAGGCCCACTACAAGAACGGCCTCCGGTCGTACTGTCACTACGCCGATGAGATCGACGTCGAGCTCCGGCCGTACGCCGACGAGCCCGGGACGTGGAACCAGGCGGCCGCCGCCCCGGACGGGGGTGTCGAGGAATGAGCGGCGACGACGTCCTCCTCGAGGTCGAGAACCTGAAGAAACACTTCAAAGTCAACCAGGGGTGGATCGCGAGCCTGATGGAGTCGTTCGGCGGCGGCGGGCCCGACTACGTCCACGCGGTCGACGGCGTGAGCTTCGAGCTCCGCGAAGGGGAGACGCTCGGGCTCGCGGGCGAGTCCGGCTGCGGCAAGACCACGACCGGGATGTCGATGGTGAAGCTCCACGAGCCGACCGACGGCGACATCGTCTACGACGACACGCGGCTCTCCGAGGCGAGCGACGCCGATATCAAGCGGTTCCGGCAGAACGCGCAGATGATCTTCCAGGACCCCTTCGAGAGCCTGAACCCGCGGATGACGGTGTACGACACCGTCGCCGAGCCGCTGCGGATCCACGACATCCGGAACGAGACGGCGCGGGTCCAGCGCGCCCTGGAGTTCGCGGAGCTGCTCCCGCCCGAGCAGTACTTCAATCAGTACCCCCACGAGCTGTCGGGCGGTCAGCGCCAGCGGGTGGCCATCGCGCGGGCGCTCGTGCTCGACCCGGACTTCATCGTCGCCGACGAGCCGGTGTCGATGCTCGACGTGAGCCTCCGCGCGGGCGTCCTCTCGCTCCTCGACCGGATGACCGAGGAATTCGGTCTCTCGGTCGTCTACATCAGCCACGACCTCTCGCTGCTCCGGCACATGTGCGATCGGTTGGCGATCATGTACATGGGGAAGATCGTCGAGAAGGGCCCCACCGACCGGGTCATCGAGAACCCCAAGCACCCGTACACGCAGGCGCTCATCAACGCGGTCCCGGTCCCCGACCCCTCGGTGGGCCGGGAGCGCGTCGAGCTCCAAGGAGAGGTCGGCGACGTCATCGACATCCCGACCGGCTGTCGGTTCAAGGACCGGTGTCCCGACTACATCGGCGAGGTCTGTGACCAGGTGGTGCCGCCGCTCGAGGCGAAGACGGCGTTCGAACAGGACGTCGCCTGTCACCTCTACGAGAGCGCGGAGGGGTACGACCCCTACGAGGAGCTCGAGGGGACCCCGGCCGCGACGGAGGCCGGCGAGGGCCCCGAGTCGACGCCCGCCGACGACTAGGGCCGCTTCGCCGACGACTCGGGGCGCTACTCCTTCGCGCGGATCGGCGCTTCCAGGCGGACGCCCGGCGCGGTCACCGCGAACGGGAGCCGGGACTTGTGTTTCTCGCAGACGCCCGTCACCGTGCCGCGGGCCTCGCCGACCCGTGAGATCGTTCGGAGCACGTCCGGCGTGTACTCCACGGCGAGCCCGTCGACGCGGCCGGCGCGCTCTCCGTCGTCGAGCCGGTACGCCTCCGCGACCGGGAACTCCGCGGAGCCGCAGTCGGGTCGGTCCTCGCTCTTTCGGTCGATGTCCTTCGCGTAGAGGGCGCTCGGCGGGAACAGCCCCTCTCGCTGCACGCGTTCGAACTCGTCGCGGAACCACGGGCTTTTGAACCGCTCGACGTACACGTCGGCGCCCTCGCGGAGCGCCGCGGCGTCGGCGTCACCGGCGGCGACCTCCAGGTGTCGGGCGTGGATCCGCGGCGGCTCGGTGAACCCGAGACTCGGCACGCTGTTGCCCGCCGGATAGGCCCCCTCCTCCGCGGCGGTGGTGGTGTTGTGGAGGAGGCGCTCGATCCGGCCGTCCGAGACGAGGCGCGCCGGCGTGGTCGGTTTCACCTCGGCGTCGTAGGCGCGGGCGGCCCAGGAGCCGGCGTGGACGGTGTCCTCGACGTCGAGGTCCTCGGGGCCGATCCGGTCGCCGACGGCGTAGGGGCTCATTCCCATGTAGCGGGTGTCGGTCTCGAGGTAGTGCGACACGAAGTGGAACAGCTGACCGGCCGCCGCCGGGCTCAGCGCGACCGTCGTCTCCCCGGAGGGGGCGTCGACCGGGTCGGCGTTCGACAGCGAGCGAGCGTCGGCGGCGGCGGCCGCGAACGCGTCCCGCATCTCGTCGAGGAAGGCGTCCCCCTCCGTCGATCCGGCGTGGCGGCTCACCTTCGGCCCGTCGGCGAGCGAGAGGCTGAGGGTCACCTCCGCCCGGTCGAGCGTCGTGCGGACGACGCTCCCGGTCGTGGTGCCGACCGCCTCCTCGACGTGCGCGTCCGCGTAGTTGGCCCACCGGCGGTCGAGGTCGAGGTCGGCGGCCGCCGCGAGCCCCTCCTCTATCACGGCGACCTTCTCGTCGAGCGCACGGGCGTGGATTCCCTCGTTCGCCCAGCCGCCGTGGGTTCCCCGGTGCGTCGTGTAGGCGTCGAACCGACCGGGTTCCTCTTGGGCGAGCACCCTGCCGCTCCGGATCGCGCGGTCGGCCACGTCCTGTAGGCTCTCCTCGTCGAGCGCGTTCGTGTAGCGGTAGTCGGCCGCGCCGTCCGCGAAGACCCGGAGCCACACGCCCGTCTCGGTGAACTCCGTCGCGTCCCGAGGGCCGTCGTCGGTGACGACGAGGTCGGTCTTCTCCTGATAGACGCCGCCCACCTCCGCGTACGACACCGCGGCGTCCGATTCGAAGCTGTCGAGCAGCCAGTCCATCGCGTCCAACACGCTCTCGCGTCCGTCGCTCATGCGTGTGTGCTCTCCGCTCGGACACATGAAACCACGGACTTTCGGGACGGGCGAATTTCCGGGACGGGGCTCGGACCGCCGCGTTGATCACCTCTCGAAGATTAGCTCCGGTCGTTCTGGCGTTGCTCCTCGGCTTCGGCCTCGTACCGTCTCGCCACCCGCTTCTCCTGGAGCTTCTTTTTGTACTCCCAGTAGCCGGCCCCGAGGACGAGGACGCCGAGGGCGACGCCCCGAAGCGGTGCGCCGGCGATCGCGAAGTAGGCGACGGCGCCGACCGCGAAGAGCAGGGAGAGCCCGAGCGTCGCCTTCGCCCACCGCTGTTTCGGTGCGCGAGGGAGGTCCATGCCGGGGGATCCGGCGCGGAACGTATCAACGTTCGCCTTCGAGCGGGGCCGTCCGCCTCGGTTGGGCGTCGCCAATCGACGACGGCTCAGCGCTCCGCGTCGTCCAGGTACGGCTCACACACCAGCCTTACGCCCTCCTCGAACTCGATCTCGGGCTCCCAGCCGGTGGCCTCGTGGAACTGCGAGTAGTCGGCCATCGTGTCGTGGACGTAGCCGTCGAAGGGACACTCGACGTACTCGGGGTCGACGTC
>NZ_JAWOBM010000070.1:0-4532 GCF_046498025.1 Halorubrum sp. | reverse complement strand
ACGCCGGCTACATCTCCGGGCGGGAGACCGCGCTCCCGCACGGACACACTCCGAACGAGCGACTCGCCGAGGGCGACGTCCTCGTCACGGGCGCGACCGCGAACGTCGACGGCTACCGCTCCGAGCTGGAGCGGACGATGTTCGTCGGCGACTACTCCGACGAGCAGGAGCACTACTTCGAGCTCATGCTGGAGGCGCAGACCCTCGCCATCGACGCGCTCGGACCGGGCGTCCCGGTGGCCGAGGTCGACGAGGTCGTCTGGGAGTACTTCGAGGAGCAGGGCGTGACAGACCTCGCGCGACATCACGTCGGCCACAACATCGGCCTCGGCGCCCACGAGCCGCCGTACATCGACCGCGGCTGGGGCGAGCGCTACGACGGCGACGACGCCGTGATGGCGCCGGGACAGGTGTACACGATCGAGCCCGGGCTCTACACCGACCAGTACGGCTACCGCCACTCGGACACCGTGGCGATCACCGACTCGGGAACCGAGACGCTCACGCACTTCCCGCGGGAGATCGACGCGAACGTCGTGTGAGTTACCGCACGCGACCGACGACGATCCGGTGACCGGTCTCTTTCGCGTGTTTCCGCTCCAGGTCGGTCGCCTCGTCGCCGTCCTCGAACAGGCGCTCAACCGGGCACTCCCGGCAGACGACGTGGTACTTCGGCTGTTGCGTTACGGAGCTCATGGACTCGTCCACGCGGCGTCCTGACCTAGTTAAACGCACCGTACCGCGGTTAATGCGGTCATTAATCGAGCCTCGGAGGCGCTGACGAAATCCGGCAGGTGAGTTCCCGGGGAGTCGGTGCGCTGATTACGCTTCGAAAGCCGCTGAGTAGACCCTTCCTTGGACGTGATGTTCCGTCGCGGAAACGTATCGAAACCCACCGCGACGCGTCGCTTCCACGCGGTATCCCTGACGCGCCAAGGCGTCGTTACAGCCGCCACCGACGTCGTCATCGACGCCGGCGATGAGCAGGTCCAAGCGCTCCTGTGACCGTTGATACCGGGCGTGGGCCAGTTCGAGATCGGCGCAGTCAGTCGAGCCGTACGCGACGGTACCCTCCACGAGTATCGTCTCGTCCTCGGCCGTGATTTCCGGACGTGCATCCGCGTCGATGCCCGTCTCTACCTGTTCGAACGTGACCTCAACGGAACCGTCCGAGAGTCTGCCGAGGCACCCGCCACTGACGGCGGCGAGTGCGATGCCGGTGCCGGCGAGGAACGCTCGACGTCTCATCTCTGAGACGAGATGAGCGAGACGGATATTCTTTGTCCCGGTCGTTCAGACGTCGGTTTCCGGGGGCGCTGAATCGGTCAGTCGTCCCCGGCGTTTCGCTCGAACCGATCGAGCGCGAAATCGAGCATGTCCGGGCTCACGGGCCGGTACTCCTCGCGCTCGTGTGCGGGGAGGTACTCGCGGACGCCGTTCCACGAATCGCGGGCGTACCGGGCGTCGAGCAGGACGCGCACCCCGCGCTCGTCCGGTCCGCGGATGACGCGGCCGACGGCCTGCCGAGCCTTCCGCACCGCGGGCACCGTGAGCGCCGTCTCGAACCCGGACTCGAACCGGCGGTCGTAGGCGGTGATCACGGCTCGCGTGCGCGGCCGCGCCGTGTTGATGATCGGGACGCCGCACACCACGGCGGCCGACAGGCGGTCCCCGCGGTAGTCCACGCCCTCGGTGAGCGTGCCGCGGAGGCTCGTCACGAGCACCTTCCCCTCGCCCGCGAAGAAGTCGTCTTTCAGCGACTCCGTGGCGCGGTCACCGGAGGACTCGTCGAGCAGCACGGGCTTGTCCAGCCGCTCCGCGAGCGACTCGGCCATCCACGTCGCCTCCGCGTAGCTGGGGGTTCCGACGAGCACGTTCCCCTCGCGGGCGGCCACCGTCGCCGTCGCGTCGAGGTGCGCGAGGCGCGTGTCGTTTTCCTCGCCGGGCGCGCCGCGGTTCTGGTGGGTGAACTTCGGGGCGTCGACCGCGAAGCTCGCGCGGTTCTCCGCGGGAAAGGAGAGCCCGTACGTCCGATCGACGACCGGCCGCCCCCGCGACTCGAGGTGGTCCAGCCCGGTCACCTCGCGGAACACGTCCATCGGCTCCAGCGTGGCGCTCATGAGGACGCCGCCCCCGAACTCGGCCAGTCGGTCGCCGATGGGCTCGCTCGGGAGGCAGTTGTACAGCGCGAGGCTCGCGTTGTACGCGCGCCGCCACGAGTCCGGCGGCGCCGTCTCGTCCCACGTCCGTTCGAGGTCGATCGCCCGGAAGAACTCCTCGTGGTCCTCGCGGTACCAGGCGTTGAGCGTCCGGCCGACGCCGGGCGCGGCCCGCTTCTTGTCCTCCGCTTCCAGCGAGTCGAGCACGCGCTTGACGACCGCGCCGACCTGTCGCGCCCGCGCCCAGACGCGGTCGCCGTACCCCTCTCGGTTCGCCCACGCCGTGATCTCGTCTTCGGCCGGCTCTTCGGGGTCGCGGAGCGCGATCTCGTCGTCGTCGAGGTCGCGCATCGACGCCCGCCAGTCGGGGCGCTCGCGGTCGAGCCGCGCCGTCACCCGCCGGTCGAGCTCGCCTCGGAGGTCGGCGTAGAACTCGCGGACGGACTGGATCTCCTCGACGGTCACGTCCGCGTCCGCCAGCTCGCCGCGCACGAGTTCGGCGTCGTCCGACTCGGCGCCCGCCGTCTCGAAGGAGAGCGGCTGGACGACGCGCGTGAGCTCGTTCTCGGCGTCGCGGAGGCTGGCGTCCGCGACCCGGTCGCTCACGAGGTCCCGCACGCGCGGTTCGAGCATGTGCGCCTCGTCGCAGACGACGAACGTCGTCTCGTCCAGCAGCGCGCCCGTGAACGTCCCGGTCGTCACGGGGTCGAACGCGTGGTAGTAGTTGCCGATCACGACCTCCACCTCGGGGACGAGCGCGCCCATGACCGAGTGGGGACAGGAGCCGTGGCCGGCGGCGAGCCGGACGAGTTCAGTCGGCCCGACGTGGCCGAGTTCCGTCACGTCGAACGGGACCGCCTCCGCCGGGTCCCCGTCCTCCGGGAGGTCGTCGAGGAAGCCGGCGTAGAAGGGACAGAACTCGGTCCCCTCGTACTCCTCGGTGTCCGGCCGATAGGGGGTGGGTTCGCCGTCGACGCTGAGGTAGTCGGCGGCGCCGGAGCCGTCGTCGGTCGCGCCGCCGTTCGAGCCGCTCGCCGAGCCGGCCTCCGAGTCCATGAGCCCCACCTGCTGGCTCCGCGCCTCGCTCACGAGGTTCGAGGTCGTCGTCGCGCCGCCGTCGCCGACGAGGTTCCGGGTGCGCTCGCGCAGCCCCTCGCAGCGCTCGTACACGTTCTCGCGGTCGACGCCGCCGCGGTTCTCGCGGGCGTACGGGCAGACGTCGGCCTTGCCGACGAGGGTGAGCCCGGAGACCGGGTCGTACCCGTCGGGGAGGTTCGCGTTGATCGTTCCCAGATCCGTCTCGAACTGCCGGAGCTGCTGTTTGACGCTCGTGAGGACGAAGACGCGTTCGAACTCGGAGCCGGGGTCGCGGACGCGGTCGAGCCCGGCGGTGAGCGCGAGCATCGTCTTGCCGGTCCCGCACGCGCCCTCCAGCGCGAGGAAGCCGCCGTCTGCTGCGGCGTCGACGGCGGCGTCGATCCCGTCGGCCTGCTCCGGATACGGCTCCTCGTGGCCGAAGATGTCGGCCCACGGCGGGGGGTCGGTCACTGTGGCGGCGTAGCTCCCGACCGGAGTTAAACCTTGAGAGAACGCGGCGGCCGCGGCGGTCAGCGCGGCCGGGGCCGCCGGTCGCGTACGGGGGCGGTCGGTCGCTCCGTGCGCGTTAGCCGACGATGTCGTGCAGGTCGGAGAGCCGCTCGATCTCCCAGGTCGGCCAGACGTTCAGCTCCCAGTCGCGGCGGTGGGGCCGCCGGATAAACGCGGAGTCGATGCCCGCGTTCTCGGCCGCGCGGACGTCCGACTCGTTGTCGCCGACGAACAGGGCGTTGCCGGCGCCGAGGTCGCCGAGCGCCTGCTCGATGTAGTGCGGGTTCGGCTTGCGGAGCTGGAGCGAGTGGATCGTCGGCTCGCGGCCGTACGCGGCGCCGAACCGCTCGAAGCCGTCGAAGTGATCGACGAGGAAGTCCACGGTCGCCTGCTGGTTCGAGGAGACGATCCCCATGTCCACGTCGAGGCTCTGGAGCTCGTTGAGGTCGTCGTACGGAGTCTTGCGCCCCGCGCGAGCCTCCTGCTGTTGGGCCTTCGAGACCACGTCGTCGCGGGTCCGCCAGAACGACCCCGCATCGAGGTCGTACGTCTGGCAGACGGTCCCCACGCTGCCGGGGGTCGCACCGATAGTCATGCGCTCTACGTCGTCCGGATCGGGCTCCTCGACGCCGCACTCTTCGAACGCGTTCCGGGTTGCGTCCCGGAGCACGTCGAACCGCGTGCGGCCCACGAGGACACCGTCGTTGTCGAACACGACGGTATCGTACGTCATACACTCTGCACTCGCTCGGTACTTAAAAGGGTTTCACCAACGCCGCGACACGA
>NZ_JAWOBM010000033.1:0-27140 GCF_046498025.1 Halorubrum sp. | reverse complement strand
CAGCAGCACCGCCTGCACGAACGAGCCAGCCAGCACGCCCACCACCGCGTACGCCGACATCCGGGCCGCACCGCGCGGGTCGTCGGCGTTGTGGTACAGACTGACGAGGAACACGGTCCCGCCGACCCCGACCGCGAGTCCGAGGGGACCGATGACGAACAGGAGGGCGATCCCGATCGCCGTCCCGGCGGCGACGGTCCGCGTCGACGCGCCGCCGAGTCGCCCGGAGACGAGTCCGGACAGCCATTCCATCGCCGAGGCGAACAGGGACAGGGCGACGAGCGCCGACAGCACCGAGAGGCTCGGCTGTGTGAAGCCCGTCGTGTACGCGTAGCCGACGACGACGAGCGCGGCGAGGACGCCGCTCGGAACGAAGGGAACGAACGAACTGGCCGCACACAACGCGAGCAGCACGATCGCCAGTTCGGCCGCGAACGTGACCATACCTCCTCCTCGTCTCACTCGGGCAAAGGTGTTCGTTCCGAGGTGCGGTGTCGCGAGCTATCTCGGGTCATTCTCCCGTCCGAACCGTCGGCGAGCCGTTACCCCTCCGCTCGGAGGCGCTCGAGTAACTCTCGGTCGCCGTCGGTGTAGTCGACGCGATACCGAACGCACTCGTGGCGCTCGCGCCCGTCGCAGTCTATCGCCTCCGTGCAGACGTCCATCGTCTGGTATCGAGACAGTAACCCGTGATTTATCTCCGTCGTCGGTCACGAGACGGTGCGCTTATCACCGGTAGATTCCTTTGCCCGGTAACGGGTCAGTATGTCTTCTGACGATCTCATCGACCCTCCCGAACACGCCGTTTCTTCCGCGAACACAGCGATGTATGATATGGTGCGGTTCTGGGGACGGAAACCACAGAACCTCGTCGAGAGCTACATCGAGCAGTACACGGAGGAGGGAGACACCGTCCTGGATCCGTTCTCCGGGAGCGGCGTCACCGCGTTGGAGGCGCTCCGGGCGAACCGCCGCGGTGTCTACAACGACCTGAACCCGCTGTTTCGTCACATCGCTCGCACGACTGCCGCTCACGTGGACCTTGACGAGCTCGAAGCGGGCTTCGACACCGTCATGGAGAACGTGCGGTACCGGCGCCACCGGCTCGGGGAGACCGACGGAGACGCCAACCAGTCCTTTCAGTGGCTCTACGAGACGACGTGTCGGAACTGTGGATACGACGGGGCGAGAACGCTCGAAACGACCGCAACTCGGGTGTATTCGCCCGCTCAGGGGGACGCGAGCGGGTCGATCTCGGGGGACGGAACGCTCGATACGCTCGCGGTCGAAATCTACGATCAGCTCCGCGAGGCCGGTCGCCTCTCCCACGAGACGCTGGTGGAGCGAATCGACTTAGACGAGTTCGGTGACGCCCGCAAATCAGAGATAACGAGGGCGATCAACCAGCGGCTGTTCGAAAACGGGTACATCCGGATCGAAGAGGACGTCCCGAGCGAACTCAAGTACGCCTGTCCGGAGTGTGACGCGGGCGAGACGGTCCCGCTCGACGAGTGGGACGAAGCCAAGCTCGACCGGCTCGGCGAGTGTTCGCCGCCGTACTACTGTCCTGACGACGAACTGGTGTACCCCAACGAACAGGAGTTTTACACGTCTCGACCGGGAACGGAGCGCGTCGACAAGCTATTCACCGACCGAAATCTGATCGCGTTGTCCATCTTCCGACACGAGATCTATCGGCTGGGGGAACAGGGCTTCAGTCAGACCGTCGTCGACGCCCTGCTTCTCACCTTCGTCGCCATCCTCGAGCACGTGAGTCGAATGCAGCGACCGAACAAGAAGGGATGGGCGGCGAAGAACTACGTCATTCACCCGGAGAACCTCGAGCTCAACGTCGCACACGCGTTCCGAAACCGGTTCTCGACCGTGCTCGACGGCATGCGGGAAGCGAACGAGGAGCTGAACGAGGGACGCCCCCTGGAAGACCGCGGGCGGTTCATCAACGGGGACGCACGCGACCTGCCGGTCCCCGATCAGTCGGTCCAGTACGTGTTCACGGACCCGGAGTACGGCGATGCCGTCCAGTACTTCGAACTCAGCTACATGGCGAACAGCTGGGTGGACAGCAGCGTCGACTGGGAAGACGAAATCGTCGTTAACCCGCGCCAAGAGAAGTCCCGGGACCGCTACGAGGAGATGCTGGCGGCGGCGTTCGACGAAGTGTTCCGAGTGCTCGAGAGCGGCGGGTATCTGACGGTCACGTTCCACAGCAGCGAGCTCAGGTACTGGAACTCCCTGATGCACGCGATCCAGCAGGCCGGGTTCGAGTACGTCGACGCGGTCTACCAGGTCCCCGCACAGGAGTACACGAACTGGATCAACCGTCGGAAGCCCGGGACGATGAACGGCGACATCTACGTCACGTTCCGCCGACCGGAGACCCGCGACCAGCCCGAGCTGGACGTCGGGGACATCCAAGAGGTCCGGAGCGCCGTCCTCGAGGAGGCGAAGCGCGTCGTCCGGCTCCACGACGGTCGCGCGACCTACGACCAGCTGGTGCGCGCGGTGACGCTGCGGCTCATCGAGGACAACAGGATGCACTCCGAACAGGTGCGGGACTTCGATTACCGTCGGCTCTTCGACGAGTATCTCGAACGCACCGACGACGGCGACGCGTGGACGACCGTCGACTGGGAGACGACCGACGAGGTCGCGTACGTCCCGCTCCGACGCCGGATCAGGTGGTTGATCGAATCCGTCTACGCGGACACCGAGGGCTCCTCCGCCACGCTCGACGAGATCCTCTCACGGATTTTCACGAGCCTCAAAGGCGCACAGACCCCCGAGAATCGAGAGATCTTAGAGGTGCTGCACTCGATCGCCGAGCCGGTCGAACGGGGCGGCGTCGTTCGCTGGCGGCGACGCGACTCGTATCAACAAACGCTCACCGGAGACACCCTCGCCGAGGAGGAGGGGCTGGTCGATACGGACTCACAGCAGCGGCAATCGGCGCTCGATCACGACCGGATCATCAACCAACTCGCCGCGTTCGGCACCGCTCTCGGGTACGACGTGTGGATCGGGGACCCGGAAACCGATCGGAGCGAGGTCCTCCGCGACACGCAGACCCGGACGCGGATCCCCGGCGGCTTTTCCGACACCGTCCGCGAGCGGCTCGGGAACGTCGATCTGATCTGGTTCGACGACGAGACGCCGGTCGCGATGTTCGAGGTCGAACGCGCCACGGACCCGCAGGACGGAATCGTCCGCATGGGGAACGCGTACGCGGACACGGACGCGACGCCGCGGGCCGTGTCCGTCGTCCCCGACGAACGGTACGGCCAGTGGAAGAAGGCCATGACGCAACCCGCACTCGACGATCTGACCGACGGGAACCCGTTCTCTTGTCTCACGTATTCCGCACTGATCGAACTCCTCGGTGACCGCCGGCCGGCCGGCCGACAGGGTGAAGCGCGGCTGTTCGAACTCACGACGACACCCTGACGAGCCGACCCGTGCTCGCCGCGCCGGACAGAGGTCATCGATCAAGCCGTCGACGAGACGACGGATCCGGTCGGAAATCCGCGGGCAGTCGCCGACGGTCCTGTCCACGATAGCCGGCGGTTCGTCGTCGGGTCCGTCCGTGCAATTGCGATGGTTGTTCACATCTCGTCAATGACGACCGGCAAAGTCCTCTCTCCGGGACAGTATCTATCGGATCACTCTTTTCTGTCAATATACAGACTATTGTCCTCACGACCGCGAAATAGAATCGTGTGAAGCGAAGGAGAATAACAAAACCAGTACTTGCCCATCGAGCGTCAGTCCACACGCGACTCGTCGCGGATCAATCACCTACCACTTATTCGAAGACGTGCCGGAGAAGGTCGTCAGCCACCGGATGAATGTGAGTCTCGACGTGCTTGAGAAGCACTACGACCGACGTGGAGAACAACAGAAAGCAGAACAGCGTCAAAATCAATTGGGTAGGTTATAGTAAAAGTTCGGCCAGCATATAATATATATTATATATTGTTTGTCTCTAATATAATTACTGCCTGAGAATCCCATATCAGAGGATAATCTTATAATCAGTCCAAAATATGAACTTACATGGAGTGCGACCATTGCGGTCGTAACCTGAGTGGGCTTGATTACACCTGTAGTAAGTGCGGAGAGACATTTTGTACAAAATGTCGCCTACCAGAATCACACGACTGTATCGGTTTAAAAGTAGAAAAGGCTGAAAGACAACTGAAAAGAGAAGAAGGTGAAACCGAAGCGTGGTTCAAAAACAACGAAGCTGCCAGCAAAGGGTCGGACGAAAAGACAATTAGCGGGAGTTATATCAATAAAAAATCTATTTTATTTTTATTGGTGATTGCAGTCTTCTTACTAGCAGGTATTGTCCTAATATTTACATGACAAATCTAGCTAGCGAATTAATTGGAAGAATACAGATCGAAATTTAACGCAACAGAGGCTGCTCGTCAGCGGCCAATTAATAAGGAGTAATCGTAGATTTGGACGCTGGAAGGCGCGCGGCTAACCGATAGTCCATCATGTAAGAAGGGTACGTGGAAGCAACGGTTGAGATCTACTACAACAGAGGGTTCTAACTATCGAGAGTTAGGACGGAAGTTAGGTGGCTGGGGAGGCGTACAGCCCCTAACACGCCACGGCCAGAGGCCGTGGACGCTGTAGGTGGGCCAACACGGATTTGAACCGTGGACCTCCCGGTTATCAGCCGAGCGCTCAACCTGACTGAGCTATTGGCCCAGGTGAGCGCATTCAGTCGTTGCGCGGGTAGGATTTTAAGGGTTTCCTTTCGACAGTCCCCCGCCGTCCCGCGGTTTCGACGCCGCGCGCCGCCACCGTCTCGCTGTCAGTCGGTTCGCTTCGACTCCTCGTCTTCGACAGTGAAGTCGACGTCGACCACGTCGTCGGCGTGATCCGGGTCATCGAAGCGGTCGCCGCTGGGTCCGCTGCCGCTGCCGTTCGCTCCCGGATAGTCGTCGGGGCCGTCCCCGTCGCCACCGAACCGGCTGCCGCCCATCGTGAAGCCGGCTCCGCCGCCGTCGCCGTTGCCGGGGAACCCGCCGATGTAGACGTTGCCGGAGGCGAAGCCGCCGGTCTCGCTGTCGATGTACGGCACCACGAGGTACTTCTTGACCGCCATCCGGATCGGGACCCGCGAGAGCGGGAGCGCGAGCAGGAACCCGACCGCGTCCGTGACGAGCCCCGGCGTGAGCAGGAACGCGCCGGCGGCGATCAGCAGGCCGCCGTCGAGCAGCTCGTCCGTCGGCGGTTCGCCGCGGGCCAGTTTGCGCTGCATGCGCGCGAGCGTCGCCCGCCCCTCGGCGCGCAAGAGGAGCATCCCGAGCACGGCGGTCAACACGACCAGCGCGACCGTGATCGCCCACCCCAGTCGCGTCGCGACCACGATCAGGAACAGCGCGTCCACGAGGGGGACGACGAGCAGCAGCGCGAGCAGCGTACGCGGGCGCATACCATCATGGTTCCCGCCGGGGACTCATAGCCCTTTTCGTCCTCCCGGCGGCGACGCCCCGGACCGCATACGGTCGGTCGCTCCGCGACCGCCACGGCTTTGGGCGGCGGGTCCGACCCCGTCGTATGGACATCGTCGGCGCGCTCGGACGTGACCCCCCCGAGCGCAAGTCGCTGCCGCGGTGGGTCGCGCCGCTGCCGAAGGCGCTGGAGGACGTCGCCTTCCGGTTCGCGTGGGTCATCGTCGTCATCAACCTCGTCGGCACCGCGTTCGGCTTCTGGTACTACCGGTTCCAGTTCCGGGAGGTGCCCGTCGAGATGTGGGCGTTCGTCCCCGACAGCCCGGGCGCGACGCTGCTCATCGCGCTTGCGCTCGCGGCGTGGGCGGTCGGCCGATCGAGCGACACCCTCGCGACGCTCGCCTTCTTCGGAAACGTCAAGCTCGGGCTCTGGACCCCGTACGTGCTCGTCGTGTTCGCGCCGCGGTTCGTCGAGAGCTCGGGGCCGCCGCTGTACGCGTTCCTCCTCGTGAGCCACCTGGCGATGGTCGTGCAGGCGTTCGTGCTCTACCGGATCACGGACTTCCCGCCGAAGGCGGTCGCGGTCGCGACCGCGTGGTACACCGTCGACCTCCTCATGGACTACTTCGTTCCGGTGATCGGCGGCGTGACCCACACCTCGCTGCCGTACGCCGACGCGACCCCGTGGTTCACGACGACCGTGCTGCAGGTCGCGGCCGCCGGCGCGGTCGCACTCACCGTGATCCCGGTGTTCTGGACGCTCGGGACCCACGTCGCGAAGCTCCGCGCTCGGGCGGGCGGCGACGTCGAGTCGTCCTGACCTCGCCGCCGGTCGGATCCGCGCCCCGATCGCGTCCCTGATTTAAGTTCGCCGGACCCGTTACGTGCGCCATGAGCGCCTACGACCGGATCGCGGAGCTGTCCGTGACGATCGAGTCGGTGGCCCGACGCCGATACACCGGCGCGACCACCAGCGGGTTCGAGCGGACCACCACCGAGTTCCGGCTCGCCGGCGACGGCGTCGTCGGCCGCGGGGAAGACGTGACCTACGAGACGGCCGACCACGACGCGCTCGTCGGGACCGACCCGATCGACATCGAGGGCGAGTGGACGATCGACGAGCTGTCGGCGCGCCTCGACGACGAGGACCTGTTCGCGCACGAGCCCCCCTCGCGCGAGGACTTCCGGAACTACCGGCGATGGGCCGTCGAGAGCGCCGCCCTCGATCTGGCGCTCCGCCAGCGCGGCGAGTCGCTCGGCGAGTGTCTCGGCACCGAGCCGGACCCGGTGCGGTTCGTCGTCTCGACTCGGCTCGGCGACCCCCCGACGACGGACCGCGTCGAGGAGCTGCTCGAACTCGACGAGGACTTGGAGTTCAAGCTCGACCCGACCCCGGACTGGCCCGAGGAGGCCTTCGTGCGGCTCAGAGAGACGGACGCCGTCAGGATCCTCGACCTGAAGGGCTGGTACGAGGACACCGACGTGGACGTGGAGGCCGACCCGGAGCTGTACCGCGACGTGTTCGCCGCCTTCCCGTCGGAAATCGTCGAGGACCCCGCGTTCACGGCGCAGACCCGACCGCTCGTCGAGCCGCAGGCCGACCGGCTCTCCTTCGACTACCCGATCGACGGGGTGGAGAGCCTCGAATCGCTCCCGGTCGACCCCGGCTACTGCAACGTCAAACCCTCCCGATTCGGGACGCTCGAATCGCTGTTCGAGACGATCGCGTACTGTCGGGACGCGGGGATCGAGCCGTACGGCGGCGGCCAGTTCGAACTGGCCAGCGGGCGAGACGCGATTCAGACGCTCGCCGCCCTCTTTTATCCCGACGCCCCGAACGACGTGGCTCCGCGCCCGTTCAACGACCCCGAGGCGTCCCCGCCGTACCCGAAGAGCCCGATCCGACCCGACCGCGACGCGGTCGGCTTCGAGTTCTGAGGCGGCCGACTCCGGCTATCGATACGTACCGTTTATAAACCGACTGCGGTGGCGCGCGCCTTCGAGCGGCCGACAGGCCGGGAGAAGCGCGTGCGAGGGAGTCGGGCGGCCGGAGCGACGCGGAGGCCGGCCGACGAGGCTGGGGAGGCGTGAGGTGCGGAGCGGTCGCGGTCGGGCGGGACTCAAAGGAGCAGTCGCGAGGGCGACGGTGGCCGCAGCAAGCACCGCAGCGAGCACCGCGAGCGAGGAGCGTGGTTCGAAACGGCGGAGCCGTTTCGTCATCACGAGACGCCTCCGGCGTCTCGAACGACAGCAAGGCCCCCGAGTCGTCGCGACTGGGGCTTTGGAGGCGTTCACCGCCGATCTGCAGTCAGCTATTTATAACCGAGCGGCTGGGACTTTAGAGAGTATATCGTCAAATCGAAGCTAACCGATTGTGAACAGGAAGCCAGGAGGCGCTCCGTACCGCCGGAATTCACCGTCTTTATCTAAGAGACGAACTTCAGCAGGTCGTCGCGGTTGTGTTCGTGGAAGCGCGTCCGGAGGCACTCCTCTAACGCCTCGACGTCGCCGCGCTTCGCGCAGATCGGCGCGATCCGGTCGGACCACTGCTGCCACGGCGGGTACAGTCCGAGGCGGTCGCAGATCTCGTCGAGGCGCTCGTCGAGGTCGTCGATCTTGTCGGTCTTGTTGACGGCGACGATCGGCTCGATGCCGACGTCCTCTAAGAAGCCGTACATCTCCACGTCGTGGGGGACGTTCCCGCGCTCGGCGTGGCGGTCGATGATGTCGACGGCGGCCTTCCCGTCCATCACGACGACGCCCGCGAGGATCGAGTCGGCGTTCTCCTCCAGGTAGTGAACGATGTTCGTCTTGATCGCCTCGCGGTGCTCCGCTTCGACGCCGGACATGAAGCCGAACCCGGGCAGGTCGGTGAACATGAAGCCCTCGCTGGCCCAGTCGAAGTGGTTCGGCTGGCGGGTGACCCCCGGCTTGCCGCCGGTCGAGAAGTCGTGACCCGTCAGCTCGCGCATCAGCGTGGACTTGCCGACGTTCGAGCGTCCCACGAGGACGACCTCGGCGTCGCGGTCCGGCCGGTCTTCGAACATACCCGTACGTGGGCGACTGAGCGGTTTAAAAGGCGCGTCGTCGATCTCGGGCGCCGTCCCGGCTGAGACCGATGCGCATCCGCGGGGCGACGACGATAGACGCCGGCCGGAGGTCGGTTCGAGCGCCCCGGCGGCCGAGGACCACCCCGATCGCTATCTCGAACGGAGACGGCATGCCTCGGTAATGTGTAGTATAGATCGTGAAAATACCACTACATTTATATACTTCTATTCGGAGTGGGTCGTTGTAACATGGTGCTCACGACGAGGGCTCGGAACCGCCGTATCGGCCAGACGAAGCCGACGACAACCCGTGTCGACGCCTCGGAGCGCGTACGACGGGGGTCGGGACCGTCCGCCGAGGGTCGGTCGTCTCCGTCGTCCGTCCCGGACCGTTCGAGGGGAGGCGCATGACGGGGGCCGAGACGTTCGGCGCCATCTCCCTGGTTCCGCCGCTTCTGGCGATCGTGCTCGCGATGGTGACGCGGAAACCGGTCCTCTCGCTGTTTCTGGGGATCTGGTCCGGCGGCGTGATATTCACGGCGAGCCACGGCGTGGTGCAGACGCTCGACTGGCTCGTTTCCTCGATCGGCGAGAGCACGTTCAACGCGAAGATCATGCTGATCGTGTTGTTCCTCGGGGCCGGCGTCGCGCTCATCTGGCGGCTCGGCGGGGCGAACGCCCTCGCGAACGCGGTGACCTCCAAACTCAACACCCAACGGAAGGTCGGCGCGGCGACGTGGCTCTTCGGCATGATTTGGTTCTTCGACGACTACTCGAACACGGCGATCGTCGGCACTACGATGCGGGAGATCTCTGACGAGGTGAACATCTCTCGGGAGAAGCTCGCGTACATGATCGACTCGACGGCCGCGCCCGTCGCGACGTTCGGCATCTCGAGTTGGGTCGCGTATCAACTGAGCATGATCCAGGAGGGGTACGACGCCGCGGGCGTCTCCGTCGAGGCCGGCGAGGTTCCCAGCACGTTCGGGCTGTTCTTACAGAGCATCCCGTTCAACATGTACTGCCTCTTCGCGGTCGTGATGGTCGGGATCATCGTGTTCTCCAGGCGGGACTTCGGCGAGATGCTCGACGCCGAGCACCGCTCGGCGACGGAGGGGAAGGTCCTGCGTGACGGGGCCATCCCGATGCAGAGCGCCGAGGACAGCCTCGGGGATGTGCTGACCGACTCGCCGCAGCTCCGGTACTTCCTGGCCCCGACCATCGCCCTGATGGTGACTGTGGTCGGCGGCGGGTTCTATACCGGCATCAACGCGTCGGAGCCCGGCGCGGGGCCGTTCGAGATCGCCGGCAACGCCGCGTTCGTCGACGCGCTCCTGTGGGGGACGTTCATGATGGTCGCCGTCGCGCTCACCATGGGCGTCGCGAGCGGGATCGCCAACCTCGACGAGGCGATGGAGACCGTGATCGACGGGTTCGGGATGATGCTGACCGCGCTCACGATCCTCGTGATGGCGTGGACGATCGGCACCGTCACCACCGCGCTCGGCACGGGTATCTACGTCACGAACATCGCGGAGAACATCGTGACGCCGACGCTGCTCCCGGTCGTCGTGCTGATGGCGGCCGCGTTCATCGCGTTCTCGACGGGCACCTCCTGGGGGACGATGGCGATCATCACGCCGATCGCCGTCCCGCTGGCGTGGAGCGTCGGCGGCGGCACGCCGGAACTCCTCCCGGTCGCGATCGGGACCGTGTTCAGCGGCGCCATCTTCGGTGACCACTGCTCGCCCATCTCCGACACGACGATCCTCTCGTCGACGTTCACCGGGTCCGACCACATCGATCACGTCCGCACCCAGATGTACTACGCCACGACGGTGCTGATCGTGGCCGCGTCGCTGCTGACGGTGTGGGGCGCCACCCGGATCACGCCGCTGGTGCTGCTCCCGATCGGCGTGGTGACGCTCGGCGTTCTGGTGTACGTGCTCTCCGAGTTCGACGCGAACCGGAAGGGCATGGAGGCGACCCGCACGGTTCGGGTCGCCGGTCGGTCGACCAGCGACGACGACTGAACGCCTCGGCGGTGCGGATTCTTTCGACCTGTCTCGATGACGCGCGAGCGGAGCGTCGTCCGCGGTCAGCCGCGTCGAGTCGCTGTCGTCTCTCCGACGGGTCGACCCCGCCCTCACTCCCCTCTCGCGACCGCCGTCGGGACTTACTTGTCATCGCGGTCCGTCCCCGTCGCATGGACAAACAGGCCGTCCGCGAGGCCGTCTGGGACGCGTTCGAGGCGGGGGACCAGGCGCGGTTTCCGTTCCCGCCCCACGACCGGATCCCGAACTTCGCCGGCGCCGACGCGGCGTGCGAGCGACTCGCCGAGACGCCGGAGTGGGCCGACGCCGCGACGCTGAAATGCAACCCGGACGCGCCCCAGCTACCGGTCAGGCGCGCCGCGCTCCGCGCCGGGAAGACGGTGTACGTCGCCCAACCCCGGCTGCGCGACGCCGATCCGTTCCTCCGGCTCGATCCCGACGACCTCGCCGAGGACGACAGCGACGACGCGACCGACGCGAGACCGACGATAGACGACGCCACCACCGTCTCGGGCATCTCGACGCACGGCACGCCGGTCGCGCCCGAGGCGGTCTCGCGCGTCGACCTCGTCGTCGCCGGCTCCGTCGCCGTCACGACCGACGGCGCGCGGATCGGCAAGGGCGAGGGGTACAGCGACTTGGAGTGGGGCGTGCTCCGCGAGCTGGGGGCCGTCGACGGCGAGGGACGGAGTCCCTCTGGCAGTCGGGCGAAGCCCGACGACGACGAGACGACGGTGGCGACCACGGTCCACGAGCTGTCCGTGATCGACGGAATCGAGTCGGCGCTCGTCGCCGAGGGGGAAGGAGCGGACGACGGCTCGACGCCCTCGCTCCCGGCCCCGGACGCCCACGACGTGCCGCTCGACCTGATCGTCACGCCGGAGCGGACGATCCGGACCGAGACGCCCTACGAGCGGCCGTCGGGGATCGACTGGGACGCGCTCGGTCCGGAGCGACTGGACGAGATCCCGGTGCTGGCGGAACGAGCACCGGATCGGGTATAAAAAGGGATATCGACTGTTCGTCGTCGACCGACGACCGCTCAGTCCGCGTGTTTCGGCGACGGTGCCGAGCGCTCCGTGCGGCGGTCGGCGACGTGACCGCACTCGGGACAGACGATGGTGCGCTCGTCGCCGTCGCTGACGACGAGCCACCCGTCCGAGACGGGGTTCTGGAAGCTACACTCCGCACAGAAGAGGACCGACTTCCGGCGGGACGACCGGGGACCGCTAGCGACTGCGTTCATGTCTATCAGTAGTATTCGGACGTATATGGGTCTTGTTCGACCTGATCGTTCGGGAAAAATAACCGCTGGTGGCCTCGCGTCCGGATCGCGCGCCGGTCGGGCGGTTTTCGCGCCGAAGGACGTTGTCGCGTATCGCGCCGAGGGATGTTGTCGCGTATCGCTTCGAGGGGTGGTGTCGCCTATCGCGCCAGCGGCATGTTGTAGCTCGTCTCCGCGTCCATCACGTGCTCCCACGTCGCCTCGCACTCGCAGGAGACCTGCTCGAAGACGCTCGGGTCCTGCCGCTTGTCGAAGTCCTTGATCGCGGTCTGGACGCGGTCGTCGCACTCCCCGCAGTTGTGCGCGCCCCGGTCCGAGCCGTGCCCGACCGGGTCGGAGACGACGATGGCGTCGACGTCGGCCGTCTCTTCGAGGACGTGCGCGACCGACCAGAGCCACGGGGGCCGGTATCCCCCCTCGAAGAACAGCTCGTCGACCATCGTGTAGCGCTGCACGTTCGTCGGGTTCATCGAGACGGTGTGACACCCGTCCACGTCGGCGCAGCGGCGGATCGAGTCGATCATGTCGGCGGCGGCCTCCGGCTCCGCGAGGAAGGGCGGCTTCATGAGGAGGTACGCCTTGATCCCCACGTCGGCGTCGAACTCGGCGTCCGCGGCGGCGGCCTCGGCGCAGGCGTCCTCGAAGTCGGCGAAGTCGAAGTACTTGTTCACGCAGTCGTGGCGGACGCGGTCGGTGGCCGTCTCCAGCCCGACGGCCACGTCGGTCGCGATCCCGTGGTCGGCGAAGTCGCCGATCTTCTCCCGGCCGACGAAGTCCGGCAGCGACTCGACCACGATCCGGTCCCGGTCGGCGAACGTCTCGGCGATCGCCCGGCGCGTCTCCGCGGGGACCTCGCGCTCGTCGAGGAAGGAGCCGGAGGTGTAGATCTTGATCAGCTCGGCGGGGGCGTCCGCGTTCTCCGCCTCGTGGTCGAGACACACCTCGATCTGGTTCATCAGGGCCTCGTGGCTCACGCTCCCGCCTTCCACGGACTCGGCGACGTAGCCGCACATCGTGCAGCCGCCGGCGCGCGCCCACCGACAGCCGCCGGTGTTCAAGATGACCGTGAGGGAGTTCACGACGCCGTCGGGCGTGTTGTCCTCGTCTATCCACACGCGGGTCGGCTGCGTCGGGTCGTACGTCTCCGAGCGCTCGGCGCGGATGTCGCGCATCACGGCGTTGTGCGCGTCCATTCCGCGCCCCTGCTCGTACGCGTCGGGGCTCGGCTTGCTCATTACCGGGAGAAGCGGCCGCGCGCGTAAAGCCGTGTCGTCATCGCGGACCCGGGGCGCCGGGCCGGCGACAGTACCCGGACGGATCGCTCGTGATGTCTATATTCCATTTCATAGAAAGATTTTATAAATAGCGCTAACTGGAATAAAATGATGTCTCCTGACCGCGACTACGGACGGCGTGACGTACTGCGAGCGGGTGGGATCGTACTCGGCGGGTCGCTCCTCTCGGGATCGTCGACGGCCGCGGACGGCGACGAGTCGACCACGCTGACGCTGTTATCCTACAACGACATCCAGACGGCGGCCGCGGAGGACAAGAACTTCCCGCGGCTGGTGACGCTCATCGAACAGCGGCGGGCGGCGGCCGACGGCCCGGTCGTCGTGGTCGGCGGCGGAGACGAGGTGGGGCCGCACGCCCTCAGTCCCATCTCGCAGTGGCGCGCGCCGGTGGACGTGCTCAACGAGGTCAACCCGGACGCCGACGTGATCGGCAACCACGAGTTCGACTACGGGCTCGACCCCGTCTCGGAGGTGACGAGCGACTCCGAGTTCCCGTGGCTCGCGACGAACCTCGTCGACAGCGACACCGGCGAGGCGTTCGACGGCACGGAGTCGGTGCGGATCGTCGAACGCGGCGGCGTCAGCGTCGGGATCATCGGCCTCGTCGACGAGGGGGCGACCTCCGGGAAGACGAACATCGACTTCGGCGAGGAGGGACTCACCGTCGAGGACTACACCAAGACCGGCCCCGCCGAAGCGAAACGGCTCAAGGAGGAGGAGGGGGTCGACGTCGTCGTCGCGCTCGCGCACACGGGCATCGACGACGCCGAAGACCTTGCCGAGGCCGACGCGGACGACGACATCGACATCGTCGTCGTTGGCGACGACGAGCAGTTCTATCCGCCCGAGGAGATCGACGGATCGATCGTCTCGGAGGCACAGGCGCGCGCGGCCTACCTCAGCGAGATCGAGCTGACCGTCGAGGACGGCGGCGTCACCTCGTGGGACGGAGAGCTGATCGAGGTCACGGACGACATCGAGAAGGACTCCACCGCGTCCGACATCATCACCGACTACCGCGCGGAGGTGAGCCTCGACTCGCCGGTCGTGGAGTCGGAGACGGCGCTGGACGCCACCTTCTCCTCGAACTACCACCGGGAAACCAACTACGGCAACCTGATCACCGACGCGATGCGCGAGCGGGCCGACGCCGACGTCGCGATCACGAACTCGGGCGGGATCCGCTCCGACTCGGTCTACGGCCCCGGCGAGATCACCGGCGGAGACATCTTCAACACCCTCCCGTTCCCGAATACGCTCGTCACGTTAGAGCTGACGGGCGAAGAGCTGATCGAGGCGCTGGCGAGCCAGATCGTCACGCTGGAGAGCGATACGGGGCAGAACCTCGGCGAGGAGGTCTCCCAACAGACTAGCGGCGTGCGCTTCGAGTGGGTCCCCCATGACGACGCGGACGAACTGGTCCGCGACGTGTACGTCGGCGGCGAGCCGCTCGCCCCCGACGACACGTACGAGGTGGCCGTCAACAGCTTCATGGCTAACGGCGGGAGCGGCTACCCGTTCGAGGACAAGCCGGTGATCGAGGACACGGACGAACTGCTCGTGACGCTGGTCGTCGACTACCTGCGGGAGCGCGAGACCGTTGCCCCCCGGGTCGAGGGACGGATGCAGCGCGTCGACCGCGATCTGCCCGACGCGTCCGTCACCATCGACGGGAACGGCAAGGTGGTCACGCAGTACGACGCGCCCGCCGACGTCAGCTCGGTCGCCGAGGACACCGTCGCGGTCTGGACCCCCGACGGCGAACACAGCGACGCCGAGAAGGTCGTCTTCGACGAGGACGACGAGAGCTTAGTCGTCCGCGTCGACGACGGCGACCTCGCGGAGATCATCGGAGACGCGGACGACGGCGACGAGGTCCCGCTCGAACTCTACGCGGAGTACGAATCGAGCGAGTTCGACCACGTCTACTTCGAGCGCTCGCGGCTCAACGCCGACGTCGAGGCCGTCGTTCGACGGCGCGGCCGCGATCGGGTCGCTCCCGCCGGACGATAGCGGGCTCGCCCGGCGTCACGCGGCGGTTCGCTCGCCCGAGCGACGCCGTCGGAGCGCGGACACGCTCGCCCCGAGGACGGCGCCGACCGCGTTGACGGCGGCGTCGCTCCACGCGAACGAGCGCCACGGGATCGGCGCCTGGACGAGTTCGATCCCGAATCCGACCGCCGTCGCCGCGGTCACCGCCATCGCGACGGCGACGACTCGCCGCTCCCGTCCGATCGCGCGGACGAGCAGGGCGGCGAGCACCGCGTAGCCGAGGAAATGAAAGGGCCCGGTGACTCCGATCGCGGCCGGGAACGCGTCGACGACCGCTCGGCCCACTCCGCCGACGGTCCCGCCGCCACACCCGCCGGACGGCGCGGCCGGAATCGGGAGCACCGACGCCACGAGGACGACGACCGCGAACGCGGCCGCGACGGTTCGTCGCCGCTCGGCGGCCGCGTCCGGCCCGTCTGTCCCGGCCCGTCGGTCCCGATCGGATCCCGTCACGCTCGCGGTTCGCCTCGCGGGAAGTTATGGCTCACGGCGCGGTGTAAACGGTCGCCCACCGGGAGGGCTCACCGAAACCACTCGGTCACACGATATCTCCGGTGCCGTCGCCCCGACCCCGAGATGGCCGCTCGGTCCCCGGATATCGGTGGCGTCCACGCCGCGCGGACTTATATATTATCGCCACCAGAGCAGCGGTGAAATGTAACTGGTATCGGCTACGCCGAAGGGTGAACAACTAACACGATACAGTCCGTCTATAATGAACGAGCATTACATGACTGAAATGGGCGGCTACAGGGACCGAGTTGCACAGGTCGATCTCGGCGAGGGAGCGGTCGAGTACCGCGGGATCGACGACGAGGACGCGGAGAAATACATCGGCGCGCGCGGGCTCGGCGTCAAGTACGTCTTCGAGGCCGGGCCGGACGTGGACCCGATGGGACCGGACAACCGACTGGCGTTCATGACGGGTCCCCTCACGGGGACGCAGACGGTGATGAGCGGCCGCATCGCGCTGGTGACGAAGTCCCCGCTGACGGGGACGGTCACCGACTCGCACCACGGCGGCTGGTCCGGCGCGCGGCTCAAGTGGGCCGGGCTCGACGGCATCCTGCTGGACGGCGCCAGCGACGACCCCGTCTACCTGCTCGTCGAGGACGGCGAGGTCGAGGTACGCGACGCCTCGCACCTCTGGGGACAGGGCGTCCACGACACGATCGACGACATCGACGAGGAGGTCGACGGCTCCGTCGGCAAGAACCTCTCCGTGATGACGATCGGGCAGGGCGGCGAGAACGGCGTTCGCTACGCCTGCGTGATGAACGAGGACGACCGCGCGTCCGGCCGCGGCGGCACGGGCGCCGTCATGGGCGCGAAGAACGTGAAGGCCGTCGTCGTGAAGAGCGGCACCGACATGCCGAAGCCCGCCGACCCCGAGACGTTCCAGGAGGGCTACCAGCAGACGATGGAGGTCATCCGCGAGTCCGACGTCACCGCGCCCAACGAGGGCGGCCTCTCGGTGTACGGGACCAACGTCCTGATGAACGCGACCGAGGAGATGGACGGCCTCCCGACGAAGAACGCACAGCACACCTCGACGGAGGCGTACAGCGAGGCCGACGGCGTCGACGTCCAGGCCGACGACGTCGACGTCCAGGCCGAACGCGTCTCCGGCGAGAACGTCCGCGAGAACATCCTCGTCGACGAGCCGACGTGCCACTCCTGTCCGGTCGCGTGCAAGAAGGAGGTCGAGGTGGACGTCACCCACAAGGGCGAGGACATGAACGTCCGCATGGAGTCGTACGAGTACGAGTCCGCGTGGGCGCTCGGGCCGAACTCCGGACACGACGACCGCGACGAGATCGCGGTCATGCTGGACCGGTGTAACGACCTCGGCGTCGACACGATCGAGGCCGGCAACATGATGGCGATGGCGATGGAGATGAGCGAGGAGGGCAAGCTCGACGGCGTCGGCCACCTCGACTGGGGCGACTCCGAGACGATGATCGACCTCATCGACGAGATCGGACACCGCTCCTCGGACCTCGGCGACCTCCTCGCGGAGGGCCCCGAGCGCGTCGCCGACGCGAAGGACGCCCACGGCAACAAGCTCTCCGTGAAGGGGCAGACGATGGCCGCCTACGACCCGCGCTGTATGAAGGGCATGGGGATCGCGTACGCGACCTCAAACCGCGGCGCCTGCCACCTGCGCGGCTACACCCCGTCCGCCGAGATCCTCGGCATTCCGGAGAAGGTCGACCCCTACGAGTGGGAGGGCAAGGGCGAGCTCACCGCCACCTTCCAGGACCTGCACGCGGTGTCGGACTCGTTCGACATCTGCAAGTTCAGCGCGTTCGCGGAGGGGATCGAGGAGTACGTGCTCCAGTACAACGGCATGACCGGCCGCGACCTCAGCGAGGACGAGCTGTTCGAGGCCGGCGAGCGCGTGTACAACCTCGAACGCTACTTCAACAACCTCGCCGGCTTCGACGGCGCGGACGACACGCTGCCGAACCGGTTCATCGAGGGGCACCCGGACGCCATTCCCGGCACGGGCGCCAGCGAGGGCGAACTGGTCGAGCTCGACGAAATGAAGGCGGAGTACTACGAGACCCGCGGGTGGGTCGACGGCGTCGTGCCCGACGAGAAGCTCGAAGCGCTCGGGATCGACATCGGCCCCGGCACCGGCGTCTCCGCCGGCGACTCCGCGGCTCCGGCCGACGACTGATCGGCGGTCGTCCACCCCGCTTCGGGTACCCATTTTTAAGTGACGGCCGTCGGTAGCCGCGGGCATGGTCCACGACCCTCTGTCTCCCTCCGAAGTCCTCCGAACGCGGGCCGGGGCGGCGCTCGCCGTCGTCTCGCTCCTCGTGTTCGGCTACTCGCTCGTGATTGCGCAGCTCCTCCTCGGCGCTCTCGTCGGGGGTGCGCTGCCGGCCGGCCTGTACCTCTCGTACCGGTTCTTCGCGGCGCTCGACTCGCTCGCGGACGCGGCCCAGCGGATCGCGGCTGCCCGCGAGCGCGAGGCCGACCGGGAGTCCGGATTCGGCGACGCGACCCGGCGCGAGTCGACGGCGTCGGAGTCGAGCGCGGACGCGCTCGCCGAGCGCGAGCGGTGACTGCCGCGGCGATCCGTTTACGTCGGTCGCCGCCGAGATGCCGCGTATGAACGCCCGCCCGGTCGCGGCGCTCGGCGTCGCGATCACGACGTTCCTCGCGGTCGCTGCGGTCCTCACCGAAGCGCTCGCGGCTCGGATCGCATTCTCCGTCTTCGTCGGGCTCCCGGTGGGGATCGCCGCCGGAGTCGTGACCGGAGCCGCGACGCAGACCCGGCTCTGGCGCTCGCGGGGGGCGCGACCGGTCCTGCTCGGAATCGCCGCGTTCGGCTACGCGGTCCTCGCCGCCGCCGCGGTCTCGTACGCCGTCCCGCCCGCCCGCGGGCTCGTGAGCGTCGCGACCGCGGTCCCGTTCGCGGCGGTCTGCGCGGTCTCGGTCGGCCTCCTCGCGCGGCGGTATTCGGACCGGATCGACTGACGCCGGCGGGGAGCGGGAACCTGGCGGTCCGGCGGCCTCACGCGAACACGACGAAGCGGAACAGCCACAGCGTCGCCATCCCGACCGTGATGGTCGCGAACACGTTCTCCGTCCGCCAGGCGACCGCGCCGGCGACCGCGCCGGCGATCAGCCGCTCGTCGAGGAGCGTGGCCGCGACGGACGGCCGCAGCGTCATCAGGTCGGGGAGGACGAGCGCCGCGAGGACCGCGGGCGGGACGTACCGCAGCGGGCGTTTTACGCGGTCCGGCACCTCGTCGATCCGGCCGAACAGGTGGATGAACGAGAGTCGGAACCCGTACGTGGCGACGCCGATGAGGAGGATGGCGACCCACACGCGGGGGGAACCCGCGCCGGAAGGCGCACCCGTCACGCGCCCACCACCTCCGTCAGGAGGCCGACGGCGATTCCGGTCGTCGCGCCGACGAGCAGGCCGAGGTTCAGCGGGAGGCCGGCCGCCACGACCGCGACCGCGCCGGCCGAGACCCCGGCGGCCGTGGTGGGCCGGTCCTTCATCGCGGGGACCAAGAGCGCGAGGAACACGAGCGGGACCGCGAACGTGAGCCCCCACGCGTCCGGGACGCCGGTGCCGACGACGACGCCGACCACCGTTCCGACCTGCCAGACCGCCCACAGCGACGCCCCCGCGCCGAGGTAGTACCGCCAGCGGCTCCGCTCGGGGTTCTCGTCGAACTCCGCGACCGAGAGCGCGTACGCCTGGTCGGTGAGCACGTAGGCGAGGCCCGCCCGGAGCCGTCGGCCGTAGTCCGCGAAGTACGGGGCGATGGAGGCCGAGTACATCACCATGCGGAGGTTGATCACGACGGCCGTGCCCACCACGACCGCGAGCGGGGCGTTCGAGCCCAACAGGTCAAGCGCGGCGAGCTGGGACGCGCCGGCGAACACGATCACCGACATCCCGACCGCCTCCGCGAGCCCGAGGCCGGCGTCGACCGCGGCGATGCCGGCCACCAGCGCGAACGGAACGATACCGAGCATCAGGGGCGACACGTCGCGCACCCCGGCCCAGAGGTCGTCGTCGACGAGGCGACCGTCGCTCGCGTGGTCCTCGTCGGGACTGCTGGCGCCCGCGTGGCCGTCGTCGGGGCCGCCGTCGTCTGTGAGGTCGCCGTCCACGGTCACTCTCGCGGGTACACCGGCTCGTCGTACTTCGCGGCGAGGTGGTCCGCGTGCTCCAGCTTCGCGTTCGCCTTCCGGAACGTGCCCAGAAGCGAGTGGATCTCCCGCTCCGTCGGGTGCGCGCGCCCGAGGAGCCGACGCATCAACAGCGCGTTCTTCTCGCGGACGTGCTCGCGCTGGCCGGTCGTCGCGAGGAACTCGTCGAAGTACCCGTGGAAGCGCTCGATGTCGGTTTCCGGCGCGCGCGTGACCGCGGTGTCTGGCAGTTGCGTCTCGTCGACGGTGAGGTCGCGGAGCTCGTACAGGAGCACGGTCGCGGCCTGCCCGAGGTTCAAGACCGGGTAGTCGTCATCGGCGGGGATCGAGCACACCTCGTCGAGCCGCGAGAGCTCCTCGTTGTTCAGCCCGCGCCCCTCGCGACCGAACACGATCGCGGTCGGGGCGTCGACGGTCGCCAGCGACTCCCGGAGCTCCGCGGGGGTCTTGAAGGGGAACCGCTCGTGGCTCCGGTCGTCCTCGCCGGTGATCGCGGTGGTCCCGACCGTGTGGTAGTTCGCTACGACCTCGTCGAAGGTGACTTCGTCGGCGTTCGGAAGCACGTCCTCGCGGGCGTGGCCGGCGAAGCCGTACGCCTCGCCGTCCTCCGCCAGCTCCGGGGGGTCCACCAGCTTGAGATCGGAGAGGCCGAAGTTCTTCATCGCCCGGGCGATGGTGCCGACGTTGCCGGGCGTCTCCGGCTCGACGACGACCACGACCGGCTTGCGGCGAGTCCGGTCAGCGAACCTGTCGTCTCCGGCGGTCGGGGCCTCGTCCTCGGGGCCCGCGTCCTCGATCGGGTCGGTCCCGTTCGCCTCGGGGTCGGTCCCGTTCGCCTCGGGGTCGGTCCCGTTCACCTCGGGGTCGGTCATCGGTTCGACGGGTAGTCCGTCGAGAGGTCGACGTCCGTGAGGTCGTCTTCGTTCAGTTCGTCTCCGTCGTCGCCGTCGTCCTTCCCGGCGAGTTCGAGGATGTCGATCCGGTCGCCCTCGAAGTCCCGCTCGACGCGTTCCTGGATCTCCTGTTGGTCCGGCAGGTCCGGCAGCCCGTCCGGGTCCTCCTCGACGTGTTCGACTGAGCCGTACCCGTCCGGGGCCTCGTTGCCGGCCGCGACCCACTCGTGGAAGCGGTCGCCGAACTCCAGGCCGCCGGCGTGCTCGCTCCCGCCAGCCTCGCGGTACCAGTAGATCAGCTCGGGCTCGTGTTCGGGACAGAGTAGCACCTCGCCGTTGGGCTCTCCGTACACGATCTCGGCTTGGTTACACCGGTGGACCTCGGCCTCCCCGTGTTCCAGATAGCAGACGTCGCACGGCTCCTCGACGAGGGAAACGAGCCTGAACAGTCGCTCTCGCGGCTCCTCGGGAATCTCGTCGAGCGGCTTGAGTTCACCGTCGTCGGTGAAGATCTCTTCCTCGTCGAACCGCCATCCGCGGAGGCCGACGCTCACTTTCGCCATAAGAGCCGCTATGCGAGGCGGGGGTAAAAGCGCGTCCTTCGCGGAACGAAGGGTCCGTTCGCGACGGCCCTCGTCGCCGGTGCCGTCGCCGCGACGCATATACGCGAGCGACTCGTACCCGAGCGCAATGCGACGACGGCGCCTCCTCGGGGCGATCGGTGCCGGTTCGGTCGGCGGTCTCGCCGGCTGTGCGGACGCCGGATTCAGGTCCGAATCAGCGTCGGACGGCGAATCGGGATCAGACGCTGAGTCGGGATCGGACGGCGAATCGGGATCGGACAGTGAGTCGGGATCGGACAGTGAGTCGGGATCGGATAGTGAGTCGGGATCGGACGCTGAGTCGGACTCCGAACCCGCGTCCGAGTGGCCCTCGGGACCTTACGCCGACTACGACACGACTACCGTCGAGGTGCGGAGCGCCGACGGCGACCGCCTCGGAACGGTGACCGCCGCGATCGCCGACACGGCGGATACGCGTCGCTTGGGTCTCAGCGACGCCGAATCCCTTCCAGAGAACGGCGGTATGCTGTTCGTCTACGACGCTCCCCGAGAGTCGCTCACCTACGTGATGCGACGGATGGACTTCGGAATCGACATCGTCTACGCCGATTCGGAGGGGACGATCGTCGAGATCCACAACGCCCCGAAACCGGGGCCGAACGAGGACGGGAACGACCAGCGATACCCCGGATCGGGGCAGTACGTGCTTGAAGTCCCGTATAAATGGACCGACC
Source organism: Halorubrum sp. (assembly GCF_046498025.1). NCBI lineage: Archaea > Methanobacteriati > Methanobacteriota > Halobacteria > Halobacteriales > Haloferacaceae > Halorubrum > Halorubrum sp. The sequence goes on along the minus strand of NZ_JAWOBM010000033.1, from coordinate 5,045 downwards.
GAAACGGCGTCGCGGCCGGAGACGCGCTGTCGTTCAAGCTGTGACCTCCTTCAGCGAACTCGTTCGGTCGCCGTCGGGTCGGGTGCGTTGAGGTCCGGCGCTCGAGCGACGCTCACCGCGAGCACGACGCTCATGACCGCGAACAGTCCCAGGAGCGCGAGGACCAATACGGTCACGCCGCCCGTGACGAGGAGCTGGCTCCCGAACAGCTCGCCTCCTATCGTCGCGAGGAGGGCGGCTAGCGCGAGTCCGAGCAATCGGTCTTCTGTCTTCGTGTCCATACATCTGGTTCGTGCTGAACGGCATTAACGCGTGCCCGACGGCTGCCGTCATGTCTCACACTGACACGTCTCGTCGGGCGATACGGCCCGATCAAGGGACCCCTGGTCGACCTCTCGAGTCACCGGGAGTCCCGCCCGCTCGTGCCGGTCGTCCGCCACCCACTCGCCCCGTTTATATCGCTCGCGCCCGTGGTGATCGTATGCGAAACGTGGACGCCGCGGGCCTCGGAATCGGCGACGACCATCCGCCTCGGATCATGGGCGTACTCAACGTCTCCAAGGAGTCGCCGTACGACCCGAGCGTGTACGACGATCCGGGCGACGCCGCCGAGTACGTCGACGAGGAGCTGATCGCGGAAGGAGCCGACATCGTCGACGTGGGCCTCGAATCGGCGAACAAGGACTTGGACGTGCTCTCCGCCGAACAGGAGCTGGAGCGGCTCGACACGGCGATCGAGACGATGGCGTCGACCGCGGGTGACGCCGTCTGGTCGATCGAGACCCGCTACCACGAGGTCGCCGACGAGGCGCTCGCGCGCGGGTTCGACATGGTCAACGACATCTGCGGGTTCGCGGACCCCGAGATGCCCCGCGTCTGCCGCGAACACGACGCCGCCGTCTCGAAGATGGCGTCCCCGCCGGACCTGGAACGGCCGGGGGCGATCGAAAACGTCGACGACATCTACGAGGCGCTCTCGATGAACGGCTTCACCGACAAGACGATCCTCGATCCGGCCTTCGGGGGCTGGTCCGAGGCGAAGACCCACGCCGACGACCGCGAGACGTTGCGCCGGCTCCGGGAGTTCCGCGGGTACGGCCGGCCGCTGCTCGTCTCGATCAACCGCAAGAGCTTCCTCAAGACGATCGCGGGGCGGACCACGGAGGAGGCGCTGCCCGTCTCGCTGGCGGCCACGTCGATGGCGGTCGAGCGCGGCGCGCACGTGATCCGCACCCACGACGTCGCCGAGACTCGGGACGCCGCACTCGTCGGCGCCGAGTTCGCCCGAGGGCGGGTCCGCACGGGCCGCGACGCCGGCGACGTCGCCGTCGAGGAGCTGGACGTGACGACAGCGCGCGAGGCCGAGCGACACCTGGACAGACTGGGCGCCGACCGAGAGGTCGCCGGCGAGGCGTCCGTTCGGACCTACGAGCTCACGGGACTCCCGGAGCCCGCGGTCGGCGCGCTCCGGGCTGCGACAGCGGGGAGCGAGGGCGTGGACGGGGTGGCGTTCGCCCTCGCGGGAGCCGCAGCGGGAACCGCTGAGCCGCCGTCCGCGACCGACGGCGGAGAGCCCGACGCAGACGGGACCGGCTCCCACGGGCTCTTGATCTGTACGCCCGCGGGTCGTTCGGCCCTCACCGACGCGGTTTCCGGCGTCTCCGACCCGCTCGACGCCGCGCTCGAAACGATGGACGACGGCTGGAAGTAAGAGAAAGTTTATGCCGTCGTGCAGACAACCGATCGACCGGACGCCGGAGGGGCACGCGGGTAGGGGTACTCTGTGCTACTCCGGCCCATACCATATTCCCCGCCGCCAGCGGCCGCGCCGTCGGGCGCTCCTCCCCGAGCGCGTCGACCGATCCCCCGACGCGCGGCGCGATTCGGTGACCGCGGAGGCGGCGGCGTGAACTTCGAGACGTTCGAGCCGATGTACGAGGCGATCCTCGCGGACTTCGGCTTCGAGCGGGCCGCCGACGAGCGGGCGCGAGACATCGCCGCCGAGCTTTCGACCCCGTTCCCGCTCGATCGGCTCGGCGACTGGCGCGGCGCGACCGTCGCAGTCGCGGGCGCCGCGCCCCGACTGGTCGACGACGTCGACCTCGCTCGCGACGCCGACGTGGTCGTGGCCGCCTCCACCGCCGCCGACGTCCTCCGGGACCGCGGCGTGGCGGTCGACTGCATGGTGACCGACCTCGACAAGAACCCGGCGACCGCGGCGGCGCTGACCCGCGATGGCGTGCCGGTCGCGGCCCACGCGCACGGCGACAACGTCCCCGCGGTCCGCGAGTGGCTCCCGCGGTTCGCCGGCGAGTGGACGCTCGCGACGACGCAGGCGGCGCCCACGGGACCGGTCGTCAACCCTGGCGGGTTCACCGACGGCGACCGCGCGGCGTTCCTCGCCGACCACGTCGGCGCCGGTCGGCTGGTCTTCCCCGGCTGGGAGTTCGACGACCCCGACGTGGGCCCGATGAAGGCCCGGAAACTCGACTGGGCCGCCCGGCTGCTGCGGTGGCTCGAACGCCGACGAGACGAGCGGTTCGCGGTCCTCGACGGCCGGCGAGACGCGGCGGACGCGGCGCTCGACTCGGTCTTGTCCGGGAGCGATTAGGGGGGCGTCGACTCGACGCGCTCCTTCGGCAGCAGCTCCTCGCGGTCGCGCGCCTCCAGCCACTCCACCAGCTGCACGAGCTGGTCGGTGGCCGCCGCGAACAGCCGCTCGGCCTTCTCGGGAGTCACGTCGGTCGGGTCGCCGAACGCGCCGTTCGCGGAGTTGTCGACCGCGTCGTAGAACGTCCGGGTCCCGTGGACGAACGCGTCGGACTCGTCGAGGTGGACCAGCCCCCCGTCGCGGGCGTTCTCGAACTGGTCCTCCCGGACGAGTTCGGGCGCGATGTGGGTGATCATGGCGGTCTCCTTCGGCCCCGCGTGCGGGCCGTTGTGTTCGAACAGCTCGTCGACGAGCCCCGGGATCGACTCGTCCCACATCCACTCCAACGCGTACGTCGTCCCGTCCTCGTGCAGTCGGCGCCCGACCTCGCGGAGGTGCTGGACGTTGCCGCCGTGGGCGTTCACGTACACCACGCGGTCGATCCCGTGGTACGCGAGGTTCCGTGTGTACGCCTCGACGTAGTCTCGGAACTCCGGCGGATCGACCCACATCGTGCCCGGGAACTGCCGGTGATGCGGGCTGACGCCGACGTTGACCGTGGGGGTGCGGACGACGCCGGCCTCCTCCGCGGCCGCGCTCGCGAGCGCCTCGGCGATGAGGTGGTCGGTCGCCAGCGGGAGGTGCGGTCCGTGCTGCTCGGTGGAGCCGAGCGGGATCAGCGCGACGGACTCGTCCGACAGCTCCGCCCCCAACTCCGGCCACGTCCGGTCGGCGAGATACATATCAGGAGGTGTGATTCGGCACGTAAGAACCCACCCGTCCCGGCGTGGTTCGCCGTCTCGCCACGCGCAATTCGCCGTCTCGTCCGCACCCGGGTCGCCGTCTCGCCCGCACGCCGTTCCGCCGGGGAACGCCCCTTCGACCCCCGCCGAACCGTGTCGCCACCCTTTTTGTGTCGTCCGACCGAATCCGGTAACATGTTTGGAGGAGGCGGCATGAACCCGCGGAAGATGAAACAGATGATGAAACAGATGGGGATCGACGTCGAGGAGATCGACGCCGAGCGGGTCGTCATCGAGACGGCCGACGGGGACCTCGTCTTCGACGGTGCCCAAGTCACCAAGATGGACGCGCAAGGCCAGGAGACCTACCAGATCGTCGGCTCGCCGTCGGAAGTCGAGAGCGGATCCGCGGCCGGCGCGGTCGAGGCCGGCGATGCGGACGCGGAGGAGGACGCTGCCGCCGAAGAGGAGGACGCCATCCCGGACGAGGACGTGGCGCTCGTCGCCGAGCGCGCGGGCGTGCCGACGTCCACGGCTCGCGAGGCCCTCGAAGACACCGACGGCGACCTCGCGGCCGCGATCGCGGCGCTGGAGTGACTGATCCGGCGTGACGGACGCCGCGTACCTGCTGGTTCACGAGGACCGGGAGTACCTGCTGGAGCCCGGCGAGGAGTTCGGCACCGACCTCGGCGTGCTCGATGTCCCCGAGGACGTCGAGGGCGGCGACACCGTCGAGACGCACCTCGGCACCGTCTTCGAGGTCCGCGAGCTCCGCGGGCCGGACCTGTTCAACCACCTCGAACGCACCGGCGCGCCGATGATGCCCCGCGACGTGGGGCTCGTGCTGGGCCACACGGGCGCGGCTGGCGGCGACCGCGTCCTCGACGCCGGCACCGGCACGGGGATCCTCGCCGCCTACCTCGGCCGCGCCGGGGCCGACGTGACCACCTACGAGGTCGACGCCGAGTTCGCCGACGTCGCGCGCGCGAACATGGCGACCGCGGGCGTCGCCGACCGCGTCGAGGTCCGGACCGGGGACCTCACCGAGGAGCTGGACGCGCTCGCCGACCAAGAGCCGTTCGACGCCCTCACGCTCGACACCGGTGACGCGCCCGCCGTCGTCGAGCGCGCGGACGAGCTGCTCGTCTCCGGCGGGTGCCTCGCCGTCTACTCGCCGTTCGTCGAGGGCACCCGCGAGGCGGTCCTCGCCGCCCGCGAGGCCGACCTCGACGGGATCGAGACGCTGGAGACGATCCAGCGCGAGATGGACTTCTCCGACCGCGGTTCCCGCCCCTCCACCGCGGGCGTCGGCCACACCGGGTACCTCGTCTTCGCGCGGGCGCCCTGATCCGGTAGCGCTCAGACACGCCGATTTCGTGCGAAAGCGAACGAACTGAGCTGCTCGTCGGTGGTCGCTGCGTTGGGTTGCCGAGCTAGCTCGAAAAGGCCGGTCAGTCTTCGTTTACGGAGAATCGAGGAGAAAGCCTCGCGCTTCAGCGCGGGGATGAATCCGACACTACCCTTCACAGTCCACCGTCCGATGGACGGCTGGATATTCCACGTTCTAACCCATACCTTCAAATTAGTTTGTCTACATAGGTTACGTATGGCGAAACAGGTCGTTACTCGCACCTACACTGCGTCCATACGGA
>NZ_JAWOBM010000029.1:0-17581 GCF_046498025.1 Halorubrum sp. | reverse complement strand
CCGCCGGGACGGCGATCGGGATCGCCCTCCTGTTCGTCATCGGTCCCCTCGGACTCGCGGTCGGGGTCGGCGGGACCGTGTTCCTCGTCAGTCTGTACCACAACGCCGACGACCCGCGCGGTGCGGCCCGGATGTCGGCGTACGCGGTGGTGGGCGTGCTGGCTGGCTCGTTCGTGCAGGCGGTGCTGCTGGCCGGGGTGACGGTGTGGTTCGCGCTCTCGGTGCTATAGCTACCACGACTCCTTCGGGCCGAGAGCCCCACGGAGGGCCCACGCCCGGACCGTCGTCGAACCGGCGAGCGCGGCCGCCGCGGTCGACGACGACCCCGCGGGCACCCAGTGGCCCACTATCTTTAACAGATCTCGGAGTGTCATGGACGTTGATTATGAAGAAGCTGATCAACGAACCGGACGACGTCGTCGACGAGATGCTGGACGGGATGATCGCGGCGTACCCCGACCGGCTCCGCCGGCTCCCGGACACACAGGTGGTGGTCCGGGACGACGCGCCGGTCGAGGGGAAGGTGGCGCTGGTAACGGGGGGCGGCAGCGGCCACGAGCCGACCCACGCGGGCTACATCGGCGACGGGATGCTCGACGGGGCCGCCGCGGGCGACGTGTTCTCCTCGCCGACCGCCGACCAGTTCGAGGAGCTGATCGGCGCCTGCGACGCCGGCGACGGCGTCCTCGCCGTCATCAAGAACTACGAGGGCGACGTGATGAACTTCGAGACCGCCATCGAGCTCGCCGAGATGGAGGGCGTCGAGGTCGAGAGCGTCGTGGTGGACGACGACGTCGCCGTCGAGGACTCCCTGTACACCTCCGGGCGCCGGGGCGTCTGCGGCACGATCCTCGTCCACAAGGCCGCCGGCGCCAAGGCCGCACAGGGCGCCGACCTGTCGGAGGTCAAGCGCGTCGCCGAGACGGTGATAGAGAACGTCGGCACCATGGGGACCGCGCTCACCTCGTGTGTCACGCCGGAGAAGGGCGAGCCGACGTTCGACCTGGGCGACGACGAGATCGAGCTCGGGATCGGGATCCACGGCGAGCCGGGCACCGAACGCACCGAGGTGATGAGCGCCGACGAGATCACCGGGGCGCTGACCGAGGCGGTCCTCGACGACCTCGACCTCGACGACGGTCAGGAGGTCCTCACGATCGTCAACGGGATGGGCGGCACGCCGCAGATGGAGCTGTTCGTCGTCAACCGTCGGCTGCAGGAGCTGCTCGGCGAGCACGGCCTCGAGACGTGGGACGCGTGGGTCGGCGACTACATGACCTCGCTCGACATGGCCGGCGCCTCGATCACCGTCTGCGCCGTCGACGACGAGCTGAAGGAGCTGTTCGCCGCCCCGGCCGACACTCCCGCCCTCACCCGGACGCAATGAGCGGGGAGGGCCAAGACGACGGCGCTGCCGTCGTGAGGGCGGTCGAGGCGGTCGCGGACCGTATCGAGGAGGAGCGGAGCTATCTCACCGACCTCGACTCCGCGATCGGCGACGCGGACCACGGCGGCAACATGGCGCGCGGGTGGGCGGCCGCCGCCGAGGCGGCCCGCGACCTCGGCGACCCCGACCCCCAGACCGTCTGCAAGACGGTGGGGAAGACGCTCATGGCCGAGGTCGGCGGGGCGTCCGGTCCCCTGTTCGGCGGCTCGCTCGTGTTCGCGAGCGCGGAGCTCGACGACGGAGTCAGCGCCGAGAGCGCCGTGGCGTTCGCCGAGACCTACCTGAAGAAGGTGGAGGACCGCGGCGACGCCCGCGTGGGCGACCAGACTGTGGTCGACGCGCTCACCCCCGCGGTCCACACGTTCAAGAAGTCGATCGAGACGGACGGCCTCCCGCCGCTCGAAGCGCTCGCGAAGGCGGTCGACGCCGCCGAGCGCGGCGTCGCGTTCACCGTCCCGATTCGGGCGCGGAAGGGGCGCGCCTCCTACCTGGGCTGGCGGTCGGTCGGCCACCAAGACCCCGGGGCGACGAGCGCGCTGTTCATCCTCGAAGAGCTGCTCGCGACCGCCGCCGCCGCGCTCGATACCGAGATACCCGACGTCGACGCGACCTCGCCGACGATTCCGGACGACGGCGAGGAGGCGGCGGACGCGAGCGCGCCCGACCCGGAGGGCGACTGATGGTCGGGCTCGTCGTCGTCTCCCACAGCGAGCGCGCGGCCGAGGGGATCGTCGAGGTGGCCGCGGAGATGGCCGGTGACACCCGCATCGAGCCCGTCGGCGGCGACGGACAGGGCGGGATCGGCACCGTCCCGGACGCGATCGAGGCCGCCATCGACGCCGCTGACGGCGGCGACGGCGTCGTCGTCCTCGTCGACCTGGGAAGCGCGGTCATGAACGCCGACGTCGCCGTCGAGCTGAGCGAGGCCGAGGCCGTCATCGCCGACGCGCCCGTCTTGGAAGGGGCGGTCAACGCGGCCGTCGCCGCCACCGACCCGGCCGCGACGCTCGACTCGGTCCGCGAGCAGGCGGAGGCCGCCCGCGGGATGACGAAGCTCTGAGGCGGGGACCGGCCCGGCGCGGTCGCCGTTCCTCGGCAGTCCTCAGGCGTCGTCGAGGCCGACCACGTCCCCGACTTCGGCGCGCGTCTCGCAGGCGAGCGCCGCCTCCGCGAGCGTCCGCGCCGCCTCCGCGTCGACCTCTGCGACCCGAGCCTTTACCGCCGGGACGGTCACCGCGCTCATGCTGAGCTCGTCGAGCCCGAGCCCGACGAGCAGTTCCGTGAGCGCCGGGTCGCCCGCCATCTCGCCGCACATCCCGACCCACGCGTCGGTCCCGGCGGCGGCCGCCGTCGTCCGGTCGATCGCTCGCAGCACCGCCGGGTGAAGCGGGTCGTGGTACGCGGCGACGCCGTCGTTCTCGCGGTCGGCCGCCATCACGTACTGCGCGAGGTCGTTCGTCCCGACGCTGAGGAAGTCGAGCCGGTCCGCGAGCCGGTCCGCGAGGAAGACCGCGGCCGGCGTCTCGACCATCGCGCCGAGCTCGGGGACCGCGTGGTCGATCCCCGCCGCGTCGAGGTCGGCGGCCGCAGATTCGATCGCCGCCACCGCCGCGTCGATCTCCTCGAGGCGAGAGACGAGCGGGAGCATCACGGCGAGCCCGTCGCCGTCCTCGCCGGCCGCCGCGCGCAACAGCGCCCGGAGCTGCGTCTCGAACAGGTCCCGGTGCTCGTCGAGCGAGAGCCGGATTCCCCGTCGCCCGAGGAACGGGTTCCCCTCCGTCGGCAGGTCGAGGTACGGCACCCGCTTGTCGCCGCCCACGTCGAGCGTCCGGACGACCACCCGGTCGTCGGGAAACGCCGACAGGGCGGCGGTCACGGCCTCGTACTGCTCGTCCTCGGTCGGCGGCGCCGCCCGGTCGAGGAAGAGGAACTCCGTCCGGAACAGCCCGATCCCGTCGGCGCCGCGGGCGGCGGCGGGGCCGATCTCCGCCTCGCTCCCGACGTTCGCGGCCACCTCGACCGACCGGCCGTCGACGGTCGCGACCCGGTCGTGAGTCACCGCCGCCGCTTCGACCGCGGTCGGCTCGCGCGTTTCCGCGTCCGGGTCGATAACGACCCGCCCGTCGGTCCCGTCGACCAGCAGCTCGTCCCCGTCCGCGACCGCTCGGAGCGGCTCGCCGACGCCGACGACCGCCGGAATCGACAGCGACCGCGCGATGATCGCCGCGTGGGCGGTGCGTCCGCCGGCGACGGTGGCGATGCCGGATACCGCGTCCGGGTCCAGTTCCGCGGTGTCGCTCGGCGTGAGTCGCTCGGCCAGCAGGACGGTCCCGTCCGGGAGGTCGCCGAGGTCGGTGAGCGCGTCGACCGCGAGGAGCGCGCGGAGCAGGCGGTCGCGCACGTCGCGGAGGTCGTCGGCGCGCTCGGCCATCGGCCCCTCCAGCCCCTCGAACTGTTCGATCGCCGCCGCGAACCGGTCGTGGACGGCGCGTTCGGCGAGGGCTCCGTCGCCGATGGCGTCCTCGACGTCGCCGACGAGCGTCGGGTCGTCGAGGAACTGCTCGTGCGCGTCGAACACCGCCGCCTCCTCCTCGCCGACGCGTTCAGCGGTCCGGCCGCGGGCGCGGCGGATCGCCTCGCGCGCCTCGTCGCGCGCGGCCTCGAACCGCGTCAGTTCGGCGTCCGCGTCGACGGCGGACGGATCGGGTCGGTCGGGGAGCGTCAGGTCCGCCTCGGGCCGGTACCACCGCGCCGTGCCGATCCCCGACAGCGGCGTGCTCCCGACGCCGGTGAGCGTCTTCACGGCGGAGCCTCACCGTCGCCGTCCTGCTCCTCGCTCTCGACCTCGGTCGCGAGCAGGTCGCAGACCGCGTCGAGCGCGTCGGCCGCGTCCGCCCCCTCGGCGACGACGCGGACCGACTCGCCGTGGCCGACGTTCAGCCCGCTCACCGAGAGCATGCTGTCGGCGCGGACGAGCCCGTCGTCGCCGTCGGCCGCGCGACCGATCGACACGTCGGCGTCGAACCGGTTCGCCGTCTGCACCAGCTTCGAGGCCGGACGCGCGTGGAGCCCCGCCTCCGGCACCACCGTCACGGTACGTTCCATGGCCGCGGATACGCGAGGAACGGCCTTATAAGTGCGTCCGGGTGTGTTTTATAAATGAATTCGGCCGTTTTATGAATACGTTCGGGCGACCGCTTCGCGTCGCGAGAGCGACCGCCCTCACTCGACCACGTCCACGACCGCGCCGTCGATCATCCGCGCGAGCACGACCCGGGGGACGTCGACGCGGGACTCGTCCGCGCGCTCGCGAACGACCCGGGCAACCGCCCGGGCGACCGCCTCGTCGGCGTCGTCGTCGACCGCGTTAATCAGGGGGATCGCCGTCGCGTCCGGCGGCACGTCTTTTAATCCGCCCCGCTCGTCGGCGAGCACGCGCCCGACCAGCTCGGGGGTGATCTCGTCGCCGACCGCGGCGCCGGTGAGCGCGGCCACGCGCTCGGGTCGGTGGACGGTCTCCGCCGTCAGCGGCTCGCCGATCGCGCCGACGCTCGCCACCGGAACCACGCGGTCCGCGCCGGCGGGAACCTGCGGTTCGCGCTCGTCGGGCGCCTTGAGCAGTCGCGTCCGGGCGCCGTCGGCCTTCACGAGCACCGGGCCGTCGTGGGCGTCCGCCAGCTCGTCGACGACGGCGGGGTCGTACCCCCGGTAGCGGTCGTCGCGCTCGCGCTCCGAAACCAGCCCGAGCGGGAAGTCGTCGCCGGACCCGTCGCTGTCGCCGTCTCGAGACCCGTCGCTGTCGCCGTCCCGGGACTCGTCAGCCGCGCCGACCGCCTCGAGCGCGGCGACCGGGTCGTCCGTCACCCGGACGGCGGCGACTTCGCGGTCGAAGATCGGGATCCGCACGGTCGCGGTGAGCACCGCCCGGTCGAGCCGGTCGGCGAGCGCGTACAGGGTCGTCTTCTTCCCGCCGGCGCCGACGAGACAGGTCGTTCCCGCGGCCGCGTCGAGCGCGTCGACGACGTGGTCCATGCCGACACCTACGGACGCCGGGGGCGAAAGCGGTTCGGTCGGGGAGCGCGCGCCGGGTTCCGAGGGGCGCGCGCTCGCCTCGGCGACGGTTCGCACGACGGCCCGGGCGGCGTGGGTTTAATTCGACCGGCGCGCGTCCGTTCGGACGATGACCGTCCCCGACCGGGTCCTCCGCGTCGACCTCTCCGCCGGCAGCGTCCGGAGCGAACGCGTCCCGGACGCGTGGCGCGAGCGGTACGTGGGCGGAAAGGGACTCGGCGCGCGGTACCTCTACGAGATGCCCGCCGGCGTCGACCCGACGTCGCCGGCGAACCGGCTCGCGTTCCTCGTCGGCCCGCTCACGGGACACCTCCCCGGCGAGCCGCGCTACGCGGCCGTCACGAAGTCGCCGCTCACCGGCGCGTTCCTCGACTCCTACGGCGGCGGGTCGTTCGCGAGTCGGCTGGCCGGGTCGCTGGGCGACGCCCTCGGCGTCGTGATCGAGGGGGCGGCCGACGGGCCCGTCGCGCTCTCGGTCGGTGACGGCGAGGCGACGATAGCGTTCGCGAGCGACCTCCGCGGGCTCGATGCGGCCGAGACGGACGCCCGGTTCCCGGAGGCCGCGGTCGCCTGCGTCGGTCCCGCGGGCGAGGCGGGCGTGCGCTACGCGACGGTCGCCTCCGACGGCGGCGACCACCACGCCGGTCGGGGCGGGGCGGGCGCGGTGATGGGCTCGAAGAACCTGAAGGCGGTCGTGGCCCGCGACCCGCCGCCGGAGACCCCGCCGGCGCTCCGCGAGCTCCGCGACCGCGACGCCGAGCGGTTCGCGGACAGCGACGCCGGCCGGTGGCTCGCCGCCGGCGACACCCTCGAAACGGTCTCGTTCGCGGACGAGACCGGCGTGCTTCCGACCCGCGGCTGGCAGGCACGCCGGTTCGCGGGGGCCGACGACCTCGGCGTGGAGCCCGCGACCGAGCGGGACGCGGGCCGCGAGCGCCCGGACGACCCGGTCCCCGGCGGATTCCGGGTCCCGACCGGCGACGACGGGGCGACCGGGGGGTCACACGAGGGCGACGAGACCGGCGCTCCCGACGAGACCGTCCCCCGCGGCGGCACCCCCATCGCGCTCGGCGCGGGGCTCGGGATCGGCGACTTCGACGCCGTGGCGGCGCTCGGCGGCCGCTGCGACCGCCTCGGGATCGACGTGATCTCCGCGGGCAACGCGGTCGCGTGGGCGGTCCGCGCGAGCGAGGCGGGGCTGATCGACCGGAGCGACCACGGCGTCGACCGCGAGCTCTCCTTCGGCGACGAGGCGGCGGCGCGAGCCCTGATCGGGGAGATCGCCTCGCGCTCGACGCCCCTCGGGGACGCGCTCGCCGACGGGGTCGAAGCCGCCGCGGACCGGTTCGGCGGCGGCGATCTGGTCCCGACGGTGAAGGGGATGGAGCTCGGCTCTTACGACCCCCGAGGCGCGGAGACGATGGCGCTCGCGTTCGCGACGAGCGACCGCGGCGGGTGCCACCGACGAGCTCGCCCGGTCGAGGCGGAGGCGGTGGCTGCGCCCAGGTGGAGCCCGGCCGAACGCGCCGCCGCCGTGGCCGACGAGCAGGACCGCCGCGCGGCCGTGTGGTGTCTCGTCGCGGACGACTTCCTCGCGGACGTGTTCGGTCCCGCGACGGCCGCTGAGTGGTTCGCGGCGCTCGGCGACGAGCGCGACCCCGAGGACCTCCGGCTGCTCGGCGAGCGCACGTGGACGCTCGCGCGGCTGTTCAACCTCCGCGAGGGGTTCACGCGGGCCGACGACCGACTCCCGGAGGCGCTGCGGAGGGACACCGAGAGCGGGGCGGACGGAGACCGAGGCGGCGACGGGATCGACCCCGCGTCGTTCGAGGCCCTGCTCGACCGGTACTACGCGTACCGCGACTGGGACCGCGAGGGGCGGCCGACGACGCGGCTGCTCGACCGGCTCGGGCTGTCCGACCTGCCGGACGACGCGACGCCGGTCGGGTCCGCGGCGGGGGTTCCCGACCCCGACGGCGACGGCGACCGCTGATACGGACCGCTGCCGTCGAGTACCGCGATCACATATAAAGGTTGCCGCCGCCGGCTACGGCGCCGCCTGCTTCGTCGAGACGAGCTCGATCACGTCGCGGTGGGCGAGCTCGTGGTCGGTCCCCACCTGTCGTCCGCTCCGACAGTCGGTGCCGTGGAGGAGTCCCTCGCCGATGTCCGAGTGGATGTGGAACGCGAAGTCCTCGGTCGTCGACCCCTCGGGGAGCAGGAAGCAGTCACGGAAGACGCCCTTCTCGTCTGTGCTCCCGTTGGCGGAGCCGGGGAAGACCGCGATACAGCCGAGCACGTCGAAGACGCCCGCCTCTAGCGCGCCCTGTACGCCGGTCCCGTCGTACTCGGCGACGAACTCGCCGATCCGATCGAGGCCCGCCGCCTGCTCGCCGGAAACGTCGCCGACGATGTCGAAGTCGCTCTCGCCGGGCGTGTAGTCGACGACGCCCGCCTCGTTCGCGTTTTTAAGCGCTTTCTCGGCGTGGGCGCTCGCGGGGACGAACGAGAGGTGCTCGTACTCCGGGTCCGCGGTGATCTCCTCCCAGTTCGCCTGCGCCTCGGGGGTGTCCGTCTTGTTGGCGGCGACGACCATCGGCTTCGTGCGCTTGCGGATCTCCCGCGCGAGCGACGCCTCGTCCGCGTGGTCCCACGTCTCTGGGTCGAGCTCGAGCCCCTGGGCGAGGATCACCCGCTTCATCCGGTCCTTGTCGATCCCGAACGCCGACATCTGCTCGGCGAGCTCCGCCTCGATGGCGGCCTTCGACCCGTGGTAGCGTGTCTCGAACTTCTCGATCCCTTTCCGGAGCACGTCGAGGTACCACTCATCGAGCTCCTCCTCTAGGAAGTCGATGTCCTCGCGCGGGTCGTGGCCCTCGGTCGTCTCGCCCTCGATGTCCGTCTTGCCGGAGAAGTCGACGACGTGGATCAGCACGTCCGTCTCGTTGAGGTCGGTGAGGAACTGGTTGCCGAGCCCGCGCCCCTCGTGGGCGCCCGGGACGAGGCCGGCGACGTCGACGAGTTTGACGGGAACGAAGCGGGTCCCTCGGCGGCAGACGCCGACGCTCGGCGTGCAGGTCTCGTCGAACTCGGGAGCGGCGCAGTCGACGCGGACGTACGCCTCGCCGACGGTCGGGTCGATCGTGGTGAACGGGTACGCGCCCTCCGGCACGTCGTTCATCGTCGCGGCGTTGAAAAACGTCGACTTCCCCACGGAGGGCTTGCCGACGAGGCCGATCCGATAACTCATTACCGCCAGTGTGCGACCCGCGGTAAAAAGCGATGCGAGACGCGGCGAGGCGTGCGGAGCGGTGACGCGCGGGCCGTCTCGAACAGACGCTCTCATCTCGAACAGACGCTCTCGCCTCGATCAGACGCCCTCGCCTCGATCAGGCGTCCCCGTCGGACTGCCCCGGCTCGCCGACCGCCTCGATCGGGAGGACGTTCTGCAGCGCGACGTAGGCGTCTTCGGGGCTTTCGAACCGCTCCTGGTCGATCTCGGCGAGGAGCTCGCCGAGGTCGGCGTCGCCGTCGGCGAACAGCACGGTGGTCCCCGCACACGACTCGGCGAGGTCGCTCCGGTCCGCCGGGAAGGAGTGATCCTCGAACTCGCCTTCGACTCGCGAGAGTGCGATCTCATCCGTCATGATTGATAATCATCTTGAAGCGTCTTAAATACGCGCCTCGGGGAGCGGCCGCAAAGAACCGGCAAAAGCTGCAAAGAGTTATCCGCGCGCGGTCCATTGAGTCTTGTGAACAGATGACACTCTACGATCGGATCCTGGTCCCGACCGACGGCTCGGACGAGGGTGAGTGCGCCGTCGCACACGCGCTGGACATCGCCGCGGTCCACGACGCGAGCGTCCACGCCGTCCACGTGGTCGACACGGCGAGCTACGCGGGGATGCCGATGGAGGCCTCGTGGGAGGGGGTCACGGACCTCCTGCGGAGCGACGCGACCGAGGCCGTGGACGCGGTCGAGGAGCTGGCCGAGGGGACCGGTATCGACGTGCACACGGCGGTCGTCGAGGGGTCGCCCAGCCGCGAGATCGTCCGCTACGCCGAGGAAAACGGCTGCGACCTCATCGTCATGGGGACCCACGGTCGGGGCGGGATCGATCGGCTGCTCCTGGGGAGCGTCGCGGAGAAGGTCGTCCGCGCCGCCGTCGTTCCGGTGTTGACCGTCCGGCTCGACGGCGCCCTCTCGACGAAACCGAACACCGAGGTAGCTGCCGTCGTAGGAACGCCGACGGGAAACGGGGATCCGGACGACACCGAGCCGGAGGCAACCGGACAGACGTAGCCCGCGCGGTCAGGCGTCGGCGTCGCGGAGGTGTTCGCAGTCCCCCGCGTGGACGCGCCGCGTTCCGTCGTCGGTGTCGATCACGAGCGCCCCCGGCGACTCGACGTCGACCGCGGTCCCCACGACGGGACCGGACGAGGTGTCCACCCGCACTCGCCGACCGAGCGTACTCGCCCGGTCGCGCCACGCCGCCAGTATCCGATCGGAGCGCTCCGCCGTCTCCGCGAGCGACGCGAACCGTTCGAAGAGCGTCGCCGCGACCCGTCGCCTGTCGACGTCGGCTCCGACCTCGGCGCGGAGGGAGGTCGCGCCCGCGGGAAGCGCCTCGGGGTCGATGTTCGCGTTGACGCCGACGCCGACGACGAGCCACGACACCCGGTCGGCCTCGCCCTCCATCTCGGTGAGGATCCCGGCGAGCTTACGGCCGCCGCGTCCCGGGCGGCCGCCGTCGTCTCCGGGGTCCTCGTCGTTCCCGACAAGGACATCGTTCGGCCACTTGATGTGCGCCTCGACGCCGGCCTCGCGGCAGGCGTCGACCGTCGCGACCGCCGAGGCGAGGGTGAAGAGGGGCGCTCGGGCGGGCGGGACCGTCGGACGGGTGACGAGCGAGGTCCAGACGCCGCCGCTCGGCGCGATAAACTCGCGGTCCAGTCGCCCCCGCCCGCCGGTCTGCTCGTCGGCGACGACGGCGACGTCCGCGACCCCCCCGACCGCCAGCTCCCGGGCGCGGTCGTTCGTCGACGTGAGGCTGTCGTGGTACTCCACCGCGTACGGGGCGTCCAGTCCGAACTCGATCCCGGCCGCGCAGTATCCCGGATCCGCGGGCGCGACGTATCCCTCCGGCGTCGATTCGACGGCGAACCCCTCCTCGCGGAGCGCCTCGACCGCCTTCCACACCGCAGCCCGCGAGACGTCGAGGTCGGCGGCGAGCGCCGGCCCGGAGACGGGGCCGTCGGCCAGGGCGTCGAGCAGCGCGCGACGCGTGTCCATGTCGGCGGGGTCGGCGCGAGCGTGGAAAGCGGTTCCGGAGCGCCCCCGAGTTCGGGTCGGCCCCGAATCCGAGTCGGCCCTGAGTTCGGGTCGGCCCGGAGTCCGAGTCGGCCCCGAGTTCGGGTCGGCCCGGAGTCCGAGTCGGCCCCGGTCCGGGCACAGGACTTTGCCCCCCGGACGCGACGCTCCGACTATCGAATGAGCGACCAGACCGTTCCGGTGGTCGTCGTCGACGGCGACGGACGAACCGAGCTGTCGGTCGAGCCGGGCCGGAACCTCCGGCGCGTTCTGCTCGACGCCGACCTGTCGCCGTACGCCGCCGCGACGCGCCGGCTCAACTGCGGCGGGCGCGGGCTCTGTGCGACCTGCGGCGTCCGGATCCGCGAGGGGCCGCCGCCGGATCACTGGCACGACCGGCTCGCGGCCCGGTTCGGCTACCCGCGACTCTCCTGTCAGGTGACCGTCGACGGGCCGATGACGGTCGAGCTCGTCGACAAGCGCGTGTGGGGCTCGCGGGAGTCCGACGAGGGCGACTGACGGGCGGCGACGACGCACTCCGCGGCGCGGTCGCTGGCCCCGAGACACCCCGTTTCCGGTGAAACGCCGGAGTGAGATGCATCGGACCAGACGGGTCCGGCACGTCGAGGAAGTCGCGTCGAACGGGTCGGAGAGCCCCCGAGCAGGCGTCACGCGGGCGAATCTATCGTGGGCACAAGACACAAGGTCACGGGGGCGAACGCTCCGGTATGCAACCCTCCAAGGAGCGCGAGGCGTCAGACGGCGACCCGATGGACGACCTCGACGACCTCCTCGACGACGACCTCGCCGACGGCGACGGGCTCGAGCCGTCGACCGAGGCGGGCGTCGAGTCGAGCGCCACGGCGACCGGTTCCTCCCGTCCGGCGACCGCCACGGACGACAGGAGCGGCCGGATCGGAACCAGCGGTCGCTGGTTCTCCGGGAAGGCGTTCGCGCTCTCGCTCGTCGCCGTCGCCGTCGGCGTGTTCCTCGGCGGCGCGATCCCGATCATCGGCGGGACGATCGGCTCCGCCGCGGGGATGTTCCTCGCATCCTTCCTGATCGGGCTGGCTCTCTCCGCGCGCCGGTACGTGGAGACCGGGATCGCCGGCGCCGCGGCGGGTGCGGCCGTCGCCGTGACGAACGTCCTCGGGGTCGGCTTCCTGCCGATCGGCGTCGACTACCTCCAGCAGTGGGGGGTGTCCCTGCTAGCCGTCGGCGGCGGGATCGGGCTCGTCGTCGCGCTGCTCGGTCACTACTTCGGTCGCGACCTCCGCGCCGGCCTGACCACGGACGTCGAGGGCTGACCACGGACGTCGAGGGCAGAACGAGCCGAGAGAACGAGTGGCGGATCCGGTCGCGACGACAGATCAGCGCGTCCAGTGGTAGAGGTCGATGTCGAGGTCGATGTACGCGGCGATTTCGTGGCGTTCCAGCGCGAGGAAGCCCGCGAGGATCGCGACGAAGCCCACGATCGCCTCCGCCTCGATCAGGCTGCCGAAGATGACCCAACTCCCGACCGCGGCGACGACGGGCTCGGCGTACCCGACGAGGTGGAGCTGCGCCGGCCCCACCGCGTCGAGCAGCGCGAAGTAGATCAGGAAGGCGAGGACGCCGGACAGCAGCGTGAGGTACGCCAGTGACACGATCGCGGTCCGGTTCCACTCGATCGCCGACGGCGACTCGCCGAACAGGGCCGAGCCGACGAACAGGAGCCCGGCGCCGAGGACCATCGCCCACCCCTGCAGAGCGGCGATCGGGAGGTCGGTCCGGAGCGGTCGGAGCAGGACGGCGCCGAGCGAGAAGGCGACGGCGCCGCCGAACGCCAGCGCGACGCCGAGCAGGGCGGTGCTGCCGAGTCCGGCCGCCGCCGGGTCAGCGATCACGACCACGCCGAGGATCCCCAGCGCGAACCCGCCGATCTCGACGGGGCCGAGCCGGCCGTTCGGGAGGAGCAGGGCGGCGAACACCGCGGTCAACACCGGCGAGAGACTCACGATCACCGCGGCGACCGCCCCGGAGACGTAGAGCTCGCCGACGTACAACAGCCCGTGGTACGCGGCGATCACGAACGTTCCCGCGACGGCGACGCCGAGCCACTCGTCGCGGCCGCGGGGGACCGTCCGACCGGGCGCGACCGCGGCGACGCCCAACACGATCGCGCCGGCGACCGCGTACCGAACGCCGGCGAAGAGCAGCGGTGGGAAGTAGTGCAGTCCCGCCTCGATCGCGACGAAGGAGGTGCCCCAGAGGATCGCGAGGAGGACGAACGCGGCGACGACCGATTCCGAAGTGGAAAGGAAATTCCGAGTTCTCATTGAGTATATATTTGAAGATTACGACGACAGTTAAACTATTCTCTCGAATTACGGGGTATATGGGATGAACGATTAGATATATAAATTCGATTCAACTCGGTCCCGAAACGCCCCCGTTTCTTGCAGTCGAGTCCAAGTATATCGGTCGGAATATACAACAATCCCTCACGCGAACGAGGCGTATGGACGAGCGCGACGTGCGGCTGTTGAAGGCGATCTCGGATCTGGGAACGGGGAGTCCGGAGCGGCTCCACGAAGCGACCGGGATCCCGGTGTCGACGATCCACTACCGGCTCAACAACCTCCGGGAGGACGGCGTTATCGAGAACGACCTGTACGACCTCGATCACGAGGCGCTCGGGCTCGGCGTCACCGTCATCGTCGAAGTGCTCGCGAGTTACGAGGGCCCGTACGAGGAGTTCGCGGAGGAGCTGCTCGCCGTCGAGGGCGTCACGGAGGCGTTCTTCACCATGGGCGAGACGGACTTCGTCGTGCTCGCGCGGCTCTCCTCGTCCGACACCGTCGAACGCCTGATAAGCGACTTCGAGGCGATCCCGGAGGTCGAGCGCACGAACTCGACGTTCACGATCGCCACGCTCCGAGACGAGCCGCGCGCCCCGGCGACCTACGAGCTGGACACGCTGATCGCGGAGCTGACGGAGTAGTTCCGAGGCGGGTCTATCCCTTCATCGAGGGGCCCACCGAGCGTTCGACGAACAGCAGCGCCACGAGCCCGAGGATGACGGTCCCGTAGGCGACCGCGGCGAACAGCGCGTCCTGCGTCGTGGGGTACTCGGTGGTGCGGAAGATGATCACCTTCCGGACCATGGCGATGACGCCGGTGTAGATCACCAGCCTGACGATCCGCCGGGTGTTGCTCTGCTCGATGTACGCGACGACCGTCTGGTACACCTCGACGATGATCAGCAGCAACAGGCCCGTCTCGATGAACCCGATGACCACGTTCGGGTCCGTGATCTCTCCCGTCGGGACGGACTCCGCGATCTGGAGGGCGAGGTCGACGACGCCGATGCCGAACAGGAGGGCGAACAGCGCCGCGGCGGCGAGCTCCACGCCGTGGACGAACCGGCCCGTCAAGTCGGAGAACTGCTCGCCGCGCGAGCGGGGGTCGGACGAGTCGTCGGCCTGGTCGATCGCGGACGAGTCGGTCGAGCGGTCGGTCGCGGGCGTGTCGGCCATCTGGTGTGTCCCCCGGACAGATCCACGGCCCCGCGACACGTAAATAACGGGGGAGGGCGAGGCGGACGTTCGGAGGGCGCGCTACGACCGCTTCCCGATCTCCTCGCGGAGCACGTCGGAGACGACCTCGCCGTCGGCCTTCCCGCGGAGCGCGCCCATGGCCTCGCCCATCAGCCCGGAGAACGCGGCCATGCCCTCCTCGTCGATCTGGTCGGCGTTGCGCTCGACGACCTCGACGACCGCGTCGCGCACCTCCGCCTCGCTCACGCCCGAGAGACCGGCCACTTCGACCGCCTCCTCGGCCGTGAGCTTCGGCTGCTTCGCCAGCGTCGTCAAGACCTCTGGGACGCCCTCCTTCGCGAGGTCGCCGTCCTCGACGAGGGCGAACAGCTCGAGGAAGTGATCGTCCGTCAGGTTGTCGACGGGCGCCCCGTCGCGCCGGATCTCCGTCGTCGTCGACGCCAGCGTCGAGGCCGCAAAGGTGGGGTCGACACCGCGCTCGACCGCGGTCTCGAACAGCTGGAAGCGCCGCCCGAACGCGACCTGCTCCGCGAGTCCGCGGTCGAGTCCGAACGACTCCACGTAGCGGTCGGTCTTCTCGTCGAGCAGCTCCGGTCGCTCCACGTCGGAGGGGTCGGGCTCGACCGGCGGCACGTCCGTCTCGGGGTACATCCGCGCGGCGCCGGGGAGCGGCCGGAGGTAGCGGGTGGTCCCGTCCTCGTTGGCGCCGCGGGTCTCCTCGGGAACGCCCTCGATCGCGGCGGCGGCCCGGTCGGCGGCGGCCTCGATCGCGAGGTCGGCCGTCTCCGGGTCGGCCGCGACGAGGGCGACCGCGTCCCCGAGCCCGGCGCCGACCGCCTCGCGGAGGGCCTCGACCTCGGCCTCGGTCACGCCGTACGCCGGCAGCTCGTCGGTGTGGAAGACCCCGCCCGCGCCGTGGCGCTTCGCGTGGTCCGAGAGCTCGGTCCCCAACCGGCGGTCGGGCTGGATCTCCCGGCCGACCAGGCCGTCGAAGCCGAACAGGGGGACCGCGGTGACCGTGCCGCCCGCGTCGAGCGCGCCGCGGATGACCCCCGACTCCGTCTCGGCGAAGGCCTCGGTCACGTCCGAGACGTCGCCCACGCTCGCGTCCCGCTCGCGGAGCTCGTCGCGGATCGCGAGCAGCTCCGCCTGCCGGCCGACCTCGCCGCGGACGATGTCCTCGATCCCCTGGAGGTCCTGCACGCCTTTCACCTCGACGCGGGCGCCCTCCGCGATGGAGACGTTGACGTCCTGGCGGATCGTCCCGAGCCCGCGCTTGACCGCGCCGGTCGACCGGAGCAGCATGCCGATGCGCTCGGCGGCCTCGCGGGCGCCCTCGGGGCTCCGGATGTCCGGCCCGGTCCCGATCTCGACGAGGGGGACGCCGAGCCGGTCCAGCGAGAAGACGACGCCGTCGTCCGTCTCCTCGACGCGCTTTGCCGACTCCTCCTCCAACATGAGGTCGGCGATCGACACGCGGCCCTCGCTCGTCTCGATCTCCCCGTTCTGGCCGAGCAGGATCGAGCGCTGGAAGCCGGAGGTGTTCGAGCCGTCGATGACGAGCTTCCGCATGACGTGCGCCTGATCGACGACCGAGACGTCGAGCAGGTCGGCGATCTGGAGGGCGACCGACAGCGCCTCGTCGTCGACGCGCCGGGGCGGCTCGTCGTCCTCCTCGACGAGACAGGTGGTGTCGTACGCGAGGTAGGTGAACTCGCGGTCGACGCGGCTCTCCTCCATCGCGGCGTCGTCGAGCTCGCCGAGCTCGCTCTTCGTCGGGTGGAGCCGGCGGGTGATCTCCCGCTCGGCCGCCGCGGGGTCGCGCTCGGTCGTCGGAGAGTCGCAGAACAGCTTCGTCTCCGTGTCGAGCTGCTGGTGGATCTCCAGCCCGGCGACGAGCCCCAGCTCCTCGTTGTCGTACTCGGGGGTCGCGTCCTCGCTCATTACGCGTTACTCCGGCAGGCCGGAACTAAAAGGGTGGCAGTTCGCGCGGGCGGCGAACGCTCGTAGGAACGAAGACCGAGACCGGCGCCCGCGACGCGGTGTAACGCGATATATACACGAGCGAGGCGGTGGCGCGTGCCGACGAGCGGGCCACCGGCCCGCGAGTCGCACGCGCGAGGGAGCGCTGGCGCCGGCGGCGCCAGCGACAGGGCGAGAGCGAAGCTCTCGTTTGCAACCGGCGGCGCTACGCGCCGGTGACAGCGTGGCGCTACGCGCCACGAGCAGCCGACGGCTCCGCCGCCGGCGACGAGGGTGGGGAGGCGTGAGGCTGCGGTCCCGCGAACGAAGTGAGCGGGAGCATGGAAGTGGCAGCCCGCGCAGCGAAGCGAACAGGAACAGGGCGAGACCGGAGGTCTCGCTTGCTCACGCGGTGAAACCGCGTGACCGTCTTCCAGCGGTGCTGTGCGGGGCTTTGGAGGTGTTCACCGCCGGGTCAACGACGTATGGCCGAGCGGCCGGGGCTTTGGAGGCGTTCACCGCTGATCCGTCACCAGCATTTACGAACGAGCAGTTGGGTATGGGATGCACACCTCACATCACCAGCCGAGGTGAAGTCGTCACTGAGTCGGCAACGTTCGAAAGGAATTGTGCGTGGGTGCTGTCGTGTAGACAACACCGTGCATCGTGGGGGTGGACCCCGTGCGATGCGTGGGACCGGATTTGAACCGGCGGACCTCTACAGGACAGCGCCCTCAACGCTGCGCCGTTGGCCTAGCTTGGCTACCCACGCCCGCTGTCTTACTGCAATCAGTCCTATTCCACGGGTGGATAAAAGGGCTTTCGTTTGGAGGCGGGGCGGCAGGGGTTACCACGCCGTCGGGTACCGCGATTTCTCCCATCGTATTTACACGGTCATATCGAGGCGAACGGCACCAGTATGCCGGCAGATCGGTAGTATCTGACTCGAAGAATCACCCCAAGCAGTGTGGTCACCTCCGCCACGTTTCGACACTACTAACTCGGGTTCAGCGAAAGTACGTGACGAGTTAGAATGAAGCTACACGAATATCAGGCCAAGCAGGTGTTCGCCGACGCCGGGATCCCGACACCGCCGTCGACGCTCGCCGAGACCGTCGACGAGGCGGTCGAGGCGGCCGACGAGATCGGCTATCCGGTCGCGATCAAGGCGCAGGTACAGGTCGGCGGACGCGGAAAGGCCGGTGGGATCAAGCTCGTCGGCGACGCCCCGGAGGCCCGCGAGGCCGCCGA